>JBKOVQ010000105.1:0-11815 GCA_046723985.1 Actinomycetota bacterium
GGCACGGACGGTGTGAGTCCGGCCGTGACTCAACTGAGCCAGGGTGACGCGAACTGCCCGAGCGGGAGGCGCCGCGCTCATGGACGCATCGGGATCCACCGCATACGTCTGCAACGGAGCCGCCGGCGCAGACGGCCAGTCGTTCGCCGGCACGTGCACGAACCCGTACGGCGAATTCTCCATCAACGTCCGCGACGCCGGCATCACCATCGCGCACGGCGGTTCGAACTCGATCACGCTCACCGACGACGACCTCGCCCTGCGCAGCGACTATACTGCTATCACTGCTGTGCTAGCACCGCGCCGTAAGAACGTCTTCGTCCGCATGCCTGCGGCGCTCAAGCGCCGGCTTGCCGACGAGGTGAAGACGACCGGCCGCAGCTTCAACGACGTTGCCGTCGGGCATCTGGCCGCCGGATTCGCGGTCCCCTTCGAGCCGAGCGGCCGGACGGGCTCTCCTCCGCGCGAGAGCGGGTCGGTGCTCCTCCGAATGCCGCCCGAGCTGAAGGACCGGCTCGCTCGACGCGCGGCCGAGCGCAGGCAGAACGTGAACGAGCTCATCGTCGGGACGCTGTCCGAGCGGCTCGGCTTGACCGGAAAGGATTCCATGGGTTCCACCAACGGAAGGTCGAACGGCAAGGCTCCCGCGACCGACAAGGTCCGCGTCGCGATCGTCGGCGTCGGCAACTGCGCGAACTCGCTGCTCCAGGGCGTGGAGTACTACAAGGACGCGAGCCCCGACGACTCGGTGCCGGGCCTGATGCACCTCGAGCTCGGCGGCTATCACATTCGCGATATCGAGTTCGTCGCCGCCTTCGACGTCGTGAAGGGCAAGGTCGGCGTCGACCTCGCCGACGCGATCTGGGCGCATCCGAACGACACGATCAAGTTCGCCGACGTCCCGAAGGGCGGCGTGAAGGTCTCGCGTGGGATGACGCACGACGGGATCGGCAAGTACCTCGCCGAGGTGGTCGAGAAGGCCCCTGGCGAGACCGACGACGTGGTCGGCATCCTCCGCGACCGGACCGTCGACGTCGTCGTCAACTACCTCCCGGTCGGCTCCGAGGAGGCGACCAAGTGGTACACGGAGCAGGTCCTCAACGCCGGCTGCGCGATGGTCAACTGCATGCCGGTGTTCATCGCGCGCGAGCCGTACTGGCAGCGCCGCTTCGAGGAGGCCGGCGTGCCGATCATCGGCGACGACATCAAATCCCAGGTCGGCGCGACGATCTCGCACCGGGTCCTCACCACCCTCTTCCAAGACCGCGGGGTCCATCTCGACCGGACGATGCAGCTGAACGTCGGCGGCAACTCCGACTTCCTGAACATGCTAGAGCGCGACCGGCTCGAGTCGAAGAAGATCTCGAAGACGAACGCGGTGACGTCGATGCTCGACTACGACATCGGCGCCAGGAACGTCCACGTCGGTCCCTCCGACTACGTGCCGTGGCTGACCGACCGCAAGTGGGCCTACATCCGCATGGAGGGCAGGGCATTCGGCGATGTCCCGCTCAACGTGGAGCTGAAGCTCGAGGTCTGGGACTCGCCGAACTCGGCCGGGATCGTGATCGACGCGGTCCGGCTCGCGAAGCTGGCACTGAACAACGGCGTCGCCGGCGCGCTCGAGGCGCCGAGCTCGTACCTGATGAAGTCGCCGCCGACGCAGATCCGCGACGACGAGGCGCGCGAGAACACCGAGCGCTTCATCACCCAGCACACGCGCAAGACCACCAAGGTCGCGGCCAAGGCGTAGTTCCGCTCGGTAGGGACAGACCTCGGCAGGGGTCTGTCCCTACGATTCGGCCCGTGAGGGTCTGCCTGGTCACGCCGTTTTCGTGGTCGGTCCCCCACGACGTGAACGACCACGTCGCCGGTGTGGCCTCCGGGCTGCGCGAACTCGGGCACTCGGTTACCGTCCTCGCCCCGTCCGGCCGCGCAGCCGATCTCCGCGAGGGCCGCCGCGCCCTGCTCGCCGACGCGCACGCCGACGTGGTTGCGATCGGTCCTGCGATGCCGATCTCCCGGCGCAGCAGGATGGGTATCCCCGTCGGGTCGCGGGCGAACCTGACGGTCGCTCTAACGCGCGGCGAATACGACGTCGTGCACGGCTTCGAGCCCGGCCTGCCCAGCATCTCGTACCTCGCGCTGCGATCGGCTCGGACGATCTCGGTTGCGAGCTTCTTCTCGCCCGACCGGCTCGGTTATCCGCCGGGAAAGGCCCAGCGCGAGAAGCTGCTCGGGCGGATCGACGCACTCGTCGCGTCGTCGCCGGAGGTCGCCGCCGCAGCTGGAGAGCGCTTCCCGGGCGACTACCGGGTCGTCTCGCCGGGCGTCGACACGGACCTCTTCCGCTCCGTGAGGAAGAAGCGGCTGATCGTGCTCGAGTGGCGAGGACTCGAGCGCCCGGTCGCGCGAGTGGTCATCCGGACGCTCGACGAGCTGCCGGACTGGGAGCTGATCCTCCTCCGGACACGGCCGCTGTCCGGCCGCCCCTACGTCCCCCGGCGCCTGACCGCACGTGTCCACTCGAGACTCGGCCGCGACGCCGCCACCCGCGCGGAGATCCTGCGCGAGGCATCGATCTTCGTGCCGGCAATCGAGGGGAGCCAGCGGCTCCGGCTCGAGGCTGCGGCGTCGGGGGCGGCCGTCGCCGACCCGCCAGGTATCGACACGCAACCCGAGCTGGCCGGCGCAGCCGTCGCCCGACTCGGCGAGAACGAGGAACTACGCGTGAAGCTCGGCGGCGAGGCGCGTGCGCAGGCCGAGAACCAGGGGTTCGAGGACGTGGCCGCCGAACTCGACGGCCTCTACCGCTCGCTCACCCGCAGGCGTCGCCCGCGCACAGGCGGCGACCCGCTGGCCGGTCGACCGTGGATCACCTGCGACCTGCACATGCACACCTCGTGGTCGCACGACTGCTCGATCCTGGTCGAGGATCTGCTCGGCCAGGCTGAGGCGATCGGGCTCGGCGTGATCGCGATCACCGACCATAACCGGATCGGCGGCGCGCAGGAGGCGATCGAGCTGGCCCGCGGCCACGACCTCGTCGTGATTCCGGGCGAGGAGGTGAAGACGGACGTCCAGGGCGAGGTGATCGGGCTCTACCTCCGCGAGGAGATCGCGCGCGGACTCTCATTCGCGGACACGATCGCGGCGATTCGAGCTCAGGACGGGCTCGTCTACCTCCCCCACCCGTTCGACCGCAGACACGCGATCCCAGACGCGCGGACGCTGCACCGGCACCTGGCGGACATCGACGTGTTCGAGGTCTACAACGCCCGCTTGATCCGGGAGTCGTTCAACGACGAGGCGCTCCGGTTCGCGCGCAAGTACGACCTGACGATGGGAGCCGGCTCGGACGCGCACGTCCTCCTCGGCGTCGGCACCGGCGCGGTCAAGATGCGGGCGTTCAGCGGCCCGGAGGAGTTCCTGGTCAGCCTGCGGAGTGCCGAGATCCTCCGCCGGCCGAAGTCGCTGATCGTCCAGCAGGTCCAGAAGTGGGCGGCCCAAGCCAAGGAAAGGGTCCGCTAGAGGAGAACTTCGAAACGAGGGTGACGAAGAGCCGCCGAAGGCGACAACCGTGACCGTGCCACACGTGACCGCCGTGCCCGCCGACGAGATCCACGAGAAGTACCTCCAGAAAGCCATCGCCGAGATCAACGAGCTCGGAGACGAGATCGCGCGCGGCGCAGGCGGCGTCTCCGTGCCGGTGCTCGGTTCGGGACACCCCCTGGCGGACGTCTTCCTGCTCAAGCATCACCCGCAGCCGTCGGAGGTGCAAGAGGGCGTCGCCTTCTTCGGGCGGTCGGGACAGGCGATCCTGAAGTCGCTGCAGCGCCTCCACGTCGACCCGATGGCGATCTACGGCACGAACTGCGTGAAGCTGGCCGACGGTGCCGCCGACGCCGAGGCGCGCGGCTGGCTGACCCGAGAGCTGCATATCGTCCAACCGAAGCTCGTCGTCGTGATGGGCGAGGACGCGCGCACGTTCCTGAACGACCTCGAGTTCCCGCTCGCCGCGGAGGTAGGGCCTGCGCTCGGCGAGCTTCAGCAGCTCACGCCGACGATCGAGGCGCTTGTCGTCCCGGACATCGACGCCTCGCTCGACGACTCGGCGGCGAAGACCGCGTTCTGGAACGCGTTCAAGGTGCTCGGCTCCTGGTGGGCGGAGCTCCCGCCTTACTGAGCCGGCCGCGCGCGTTCGCGCTGGCGGCGTGGCTCGCGGTCGGGGCAGCCTGGTACTTCTCGGCCGACTCGATCCCGCGCCTGCCACTCTGGTGGGAGGTCGCGTTACTCGCGTTCGTGCTGATCCCCGGCGTGTTTGCCTTCGACTGGATCGTCCTGCCGCTAGCGCAAGCGCGCGGCCTCTTGGCGCTGGCGGCGGCCCTGGCCGCGGTCGCGATCCTGGCCGAGGCCGGCGACCTCGAGGTGCTCGCGAACGCGGCGAAGCTCGGAGCGATCACGTTCTTCGCCTTCTGGTTCTTGAAGCTGTTCGAGGAGCTCGTGCTCCTCGTCGTCGTGGCGGCGATCGTCCCGTTCGTCGACGCCTACTCGGTCTTCCGCGGCCCGACCGGGAACATCGTCGAGCATCACTCCGAGATCTTCACCTACTTCTCGGTCTACTGGGCGCTGCCGCACGAGCGGGACGACCCCCGGCTTGGGATCCCCGACGTGCTCTTCTTCGCGCTCTACCTGGCGGCGGCCGTGCGCTACCGGCTTCGGCCCGGCTGGACGTGGCTCGCCATGGTCGCCTGCCTCGGCGCGACGATCGCGATCACCGTCTGGGCCGATGTCGCGGGGCTGCCGGCGCTCCCTGCGCTCTCGATCGGCTTCCTCGTGCCGAACGCCGATCTGATCTGGAGGCAGCTGCGCAGGCCAGACGGGGACGGCCCGTAGCGGAACCGTCCCCGTCTGTCGGACGTCAGGCGTGGCAGTTCTTCTGGGCCCAGGCCGCGATCTTTGCGCCGGCCGCGTTGACCTTCTGCGCGTCGGCCTGAAGCCCCTGAAGCTTCTGCAGCGTGGCGGCGTCCGGCACCTGGCCGGGCTTCACGTTGCCGTAGATGTCGGCGACCTTGTCGACGAACGCCGCGACCGTCTTGAACTCGGCCTTGATCTCGGACGGCGCCTTGTCGGCGAACTCGTTCAGGACCCCGGCCTCCTTCTTGATGTCGGCGGCGTTGGGGTTGGTGCTGCTGACAACGCTCGAGAGCTTCGTACTGAGGTCTTGGAGCTCCTTGCAGTTCCCCGACGTGGCGATCCCACCGAGCGCGGTGGTGGCCGTCGCCTCCGTCGTGGCCGCGTCCTCGGGCGTCGCGGCCTCGGTGGTCGCGTATTCGGTCGTGGCCGTTTCGGTGGTGGTGGCCTCGGTCGTCGCGGCCTCGGTGGTCGCGGCGGAGTTCTTGCTGCCGCCGCCGCAGCCGGCCGCGAGCAGCGCGAGCGCCGCGAGCAGCATGACCGCGAAGGCCGTGATCGTCGTACGACGCATGGTCGGGCTCCTGTTCGTATGGCCTGTGTTTAGTGGAGGAACGGGCCCGACGTTAGATCAGGCCCCGGACACTCGCAACACAATTCACTCGAATGCGCGAACGAGCTCCTCGCCGATCAGGCGCACCATGTCGAGGTCGCTGTGGTCGAGATGTTGGAGGAAGACTCGCTCGACCCCCGCCTCGCGGTAGGCCTCGAGCCGGGAGAGGACCTCGTCGACGGTCCCGACGAGCGTGGTGTCGTCGCCGAGCAGTTCGGCCGGATCGCCGTCGCGGCCGCTCCGCTCCAAGCGTCGGCGGGCGCGCGCGAGCGTCTCTTGCCGGTTGCGACCCATGCAACAGCCGGTCATCAGCGAGAAGACGATCGGCGGCCGCCCCTCCCGCTCGCACGCCTCGACGATCCGCGCGCGCCGCTCGCGGCAGTCCGCCGGCGAGGCGAAGATCGTGTTGTACTCGTCAGCCCAGCGCGCTGCGAGGCCTGCGACGCGCGGCCCGGCGGCGCCGCCCATCACGATCGGTGGACGGGGCCGCTGAACCGGCTTCGGCTGGGCGCGGCTGTGCGCGAGACGGTAGTGGCGGCCGTCGAACGAGAACTCGTCCTCCGTCCACTGCCGATGGACGATCTCGAGCTGCTCCTCGAGCATCTCCATTCGCTCGCCGATCGCGGGAAAGGGGAAGCCGTAGGCATCGTGCTCGGACTGGTTCCATCCGGCGCCGAGGCCGAGTTCGACGCGTCCGCCGGAGATGTGGTCGACGGTCGCGACCATGCGCGCGAGAATCGACGGACGTCGGAAGGTCGCCGGCGTGACCATCGTGCCGAGGCGGATCCGCTCTGTGACGGCGGCGAGACCGGCGAGCGTCGCCCAGGCGTCGAGCGAGCCGCGACCGGAGACGTCGAAGACCGATTGGTAGTGGTCCGACCGGAACAGCCCCTCGAGCCCGTGATCCTCGCAGGCTCGGGCGAGCGCGACCCACTCGTCCCAGGAGACGCCCTCCTGCCCCTCGATCATCAGGCAGATCCGCATGCACGCATCCTAGGGTCAGGCACCGCAGGTGCCTGACGGAGGGTCTGACCTCGGGGTCAGACCCTCCGGAGCAGCGAGACCGACTCGACGTGCGGTGTGTGCGGGAACAGGTCCACCGGCCGGACGCGGACGAGGGTGTAACCCCAGTCGGCAACGAGATCCTTGACGTTCCCGGCGAGCGTGGTCGGGTTGCAGGAGACGTAGACGATCGTCGGCGCCTCGAGCCGCGCGAGCGCGCGAAGCGCCTTGCCCGAGAGGCCGGCGCGCGGCGGGTCGACGACGACGACGTCCGGCTGGCCCGCACGTTCGGACAGCTCTCCGAGCGATCGCCCGACCTCGCCCGCGAAGAAGGCGACGTTCGAGATCCCGTTCAGCCCGGCGTTCTCGATCGCGCACGCGACCGACTCCTCCGACACCTCCACGCCCCACACGGTCAGAGCCCGCGAGGCCATCGAGAGCCCGATCGTCCCGATCCCGCAGTAGAGGTCGTAGACGGTCTCGGCGCCGGTGAGGCCCGCGTAGTCGATCGCGAGCTCGTAGAGCCGCTCGGCCATCGCGGTGTTCGTCTGGAGGAAGGCATTCGGGCGCACCCGGTAGCGCAGCCCGAGGAGCTCCTCCTCGATCGCCTCCTCGCCCCAGAGCAGGTTCGTCGGCAGGTTCGTCACCTCGGCCGGCGAGTCGTTCACGGCCCAGTGGATCGAGCGCACCTCGGGGTCTATGCGCAGCGCGTCGACGAGCCGGTCCGCGCCCTGGAGGTCGCCCGGCGCGGTGACGAGCTGGACGAGCGCCTGGCCGGTGTTCCGCCCCTCGCGGACGACCAGGTGGCGGAGGTACCCGGTGTGAGTGGCCTGGTCGAACGCCGGCAACCCTTCTTCCTGCGCCCACTCGCGGACGGTATCTCGGATCGCGTTGCCGAGCTCGGTGGTCAGCCAACAGCGCTCGATCTCGAGCACCTCGTCCCAGCGACCGGCGCGGTGGAACCCGAGCCCGGCGCCCCTCGGCGTGTCGGTGAACGAGTATTCGAGCTTGTTCCGGTAGTGGAACTGCGACTCCGCCTGGAGGATGTCCTCGAGTGGCGGATCGGCGACCCGGCCCAAGCGGACGAGGGCGTCGCGCACCTGCTCCTGCTTCGCCGCCGCCTGCGCCTCGTAAGCGAGGTCCTGGAAGCGGCAGCCGCCGCAGGCAGGGAAGTGGGCGCACGGCGCGTCGACCCGCGGCGCCCCCGGCGTCACCACCTCGGTCGCAGTCGCCTCGGCGAAGCCGCGCTTGACCTTCGTAACGGTCGCGCGCACGGTGTCCCCGGGCAACCCGCGCCGGACGAAGACGACGAACCCGTTCAGCCGCGCAACGCCGTTCCCGCCGTAGGCGAGCGAGTCGACGCGCAGCTCGAGCTCGTCTCCCTTGGCGACGGGGGCAGCCATTGCCGGAGCGTATCCACCCGCTACACATGGGCGTGATGCTCGAGCAGGCGCAGCGCCGTGCGCTCCCGCTCCTCAACCGGGCTCCGGACCTGACGCCGGCCGCCCAGGCATGCGGCGGCGTCTGCCGCAGCTGCCTGAGTTCAGCTCAGCGTCGTCACGAAGACGTTCCGCTCGCGCGGGCCGTCGAACTCGCAGAAGAAGATCCCCTGCCAGCGGCCGAGGCCGAGCTTGCCGCCGTCGATCGGGACGAGCACCTGCGGGCCGATCAGCGAGCCGCGCACGTGCGACGGCGCATTCGGACCGTCCGGGTCCTCGACGTGCTGCCAAGGCCAACCGTCGTCGACGATCTTCTGGAGGGCGGCCTCCAGGTCGCGGGCGACGAGCGGGTCTGCCCCCTCGTTGATGGTCACGCCCGCGGTCGTATGCGGGACGTAGACGAGCGCTGCCGCCGCGCCGTTCGTCCCCTCGAGCGCCTCTTCAACCTGCTCCGTGATATCGACGAGCTGCGTCTTGCGCTCGGTCGTGATGCTGATCCGCCGCACGCGGGTATCCTAGGCCACCCCGGATGGCGGCAGTGCCGACCCCACGCGAGCTCGACGACTACCGCGACCAGGCGGACCGCTTCATCGCCGCGATCGACGAGGAGTACTACCTGCATTACGCAGGGCACAAGGACTCGCTCGACCTCGTCCCGATCTACGAGCAGTTCGCGGAATTGACCAGCCTGGAGCAGGCGAACAGGGTCGGCGCCGCGGTGGACAGCAACCGGCGCGTCCGCGAGCTCTGGCGTTTCGCCTGTCAGGGCTACCTCGGCAACCTGACGCGCGAGTACGACGAGCGCTCCGCGAACCTGGAGGCCGAACTGACCGCGACCGTGGACGGCGAGGAGATTCCGTTCCGGATGCTGCGCCCGACGATCGCGAACGAGCCCGACCGGCACAAGCGCAGGCGGCTCGAGCAGGCCCGGAACGCTCTCACCGAAGAACAACTGCTGCCGCTCGAGCTCGAGGCAGTGCAGGTGGTTACCGACGCCGTTCACGCGCTGGGGGCGCCCGATTACGTCGAGCTCCATCGCCGCTTCGGCTTCAGGCTCGACGAGATGGGCGAGCAGTGCCGCGCCTTCCTCGACGCGTCCGAGCGGATGTGGGAGGACGCCGGCGACAAGCTCTTCCGCAACCGGGTCGGCATCGGCCTCGCCGAGGCGCAGCGCTACGACGTCGCGCGCGTGTTCCGCGCGCCCGAGTGGGATCCCTCTTTCCCCGGCGACCGGATGCTGCCTGCCTTGGAGGCGACGCTGGCCGACCTGGGCGTCGACCTCTACGGACAGGAGAACGTCGAGCTCGACGTCGAGCAGCGCGAGAAGAAGTCCCCCCGCGCCTTCTGCTCGCCGATCGAGGTGCCCGAGCGGGTCGTCCTCGTGATCCAGCCGATCGGCGGCGTCGACGACTGGCGCGCCCTCTTCCACGAGGCCGGCCATACCGAGCACTTCGCCCATACGCGTGCCGACCTGCCGGTCGAGGAGAGGCGTCTCGGCGACTTCGCCGTCACCGAAGGCTGGGCGATGCTGATGGAGCACCTCGTCCAGGACGCCGCCTGGCTGAACCGCCGCCTCGACGTCCCCCGGCCGAATGAGTTCGTCGCGGAAAGCGCGACGATGCTCCTGTATCTCGTCCGCCGCTACTGCGCCAAGGTGCTGTACGAGCTCGAGCTGCACGCCGCCGCCGACCCGCGGCCGCTCCAGAGCCGCTACGTCGAGATCCTCGGCGACGCATTGAAGATCGAGCCGAGCCCGACCGACTACCTCGGCGACGTGGACGCCGGCTTCTACTCGACCGAGTATGTGCGCGCCTGGGCGTTCGAAGCCGCATTGAAGCGGTTCTTCCGCGAGAAGTTCGGATCGACCTGGTTCACGCGCCGCGACGCCGGCTCATTGCTGCGCGAGCTCTGGTCCGAGGGGCAGCGCCCGACCGCCGACGAGCTGCTCAAGGAGCTGGCCTCGGCCGAGATCGAGCTCGAGGCCGTCGCCGAGTACGTCCGGGACGCGCTGGCCGCAGCCTAGGGCAGCCTAGAGCGCTCCGCCCGCTGCGGGCGGAGCGGACGGGTCGACGCCCTGGTCGCCGACCGGCGTGCGGGCGAGCGACTCCTCCGCGAGCAGAATGTTCGACTCCAGCGCCCGCTCGACGAGCTTCAGCAGGTCGCTCATCGACGAGACCTCCTCGCGCTGCTCCTTGAGGAACCAGTGCATCGCTTCCTCGCCGACGAAGTCGCCCTCCTCGCGTGCGAGTCGGAGCAGGTTCGCGATCTGTTCGGTGACCCGCTTCTCCTGGTCGAGCGCGACTGCGACTGGATCCGCGGCGTTCGCGAACTCGGTCCGCGGGGCGGTCACGCCCGGGATCGTGACCGGCTGATCGGCGTCCAACAGGAACTGCACCAGCATCATCGCGTGGTTCCGCTCCTCGACGGCCTGCCGGTAGAAGTGTGCCGCCAAATTCGGCAACGTCTCTGCGTCGAAATACGTCGCGATCGCGATGTACTGCTGCGAGGCAGCGAACTCGTAGCCGATCTGCTCCTGGACCGCATCGTGGAACTTGCCCATCGGCGCAACTCTACAGCCGGTTCGCGTACGCTCCCCTCGTGCAGAAGCGCGCGCTGCTGGCGCTCTCCCTGCCGCTCGCGGCGATCGGGACATTGGCGGGCCACACCGCCGGGTACGCGCTCGTCGGGACGAGCCACGAGGACAGGCTTGTCCACGGCTACCTCTCTGTCGCGCCGCAGTTCGTCGCCGTCTGCCTCGCGTGCGTCGCTCTGGCGCTGCTCCTGCGGATCGGCGGCCGTCTGCAGGGACGTCCGGCCGCATGGCCGTTTGCGCTCGTCCCGCCTCTCGCCTTCCTCGGCCAGGAGCTGATCGAGCGCCTGGTCGCCGGGCTGCCGGCGCACGCCGTGCTCGAGCCGGCAGTGTTCGCCGGGCTCGCCGCACAGCTTCCGATCGCGCTGCTCGGCTTCCTCGCCGCCCGGGCACTGCTGCGGATCGCCGACGAGGCCGTCCGCACGTTGGCTCCGAGACCCGCGTCCAGTTTCGGACTGGAGGGCTCTTCGCCGACGCGCTTCCGGCCGGCACTCGTCCTCTCCCGCCTGGCCTTCGATCGGCTGGGCCGCGCACCTCCTCGCTGAACCTCCCGTTCAGCAAACGGTAATCAACCGATCAAGGAGGTTTCCATGCGGTACTCCATCGCGTTCCTGCTCGCCGCGGGCGCGCTCACTCTCGCCGGCTGCGGCGGAGGCGGCAAGAGTTCCGTCCCGACTACGACGGCGAGCACGACCACGACCACAGCCACCACGAGCGCCGCAACACACGCGACCACGACCACCCCGACGACGACTACGAAGGCAAATGCCCCGGTAACGATCAGGGTGGTGGTCAAGGGCGGCAAGCCGGTCGGCGGCATTCAGCGGGCGACCGCGAAGAAGGGCCAAACCGTTGCGATCGTCGTCCACTCGGACGTGGCCGACGAGGTGCACGTGCACGGCTATGACCTGCACAAGGACGTCGCGGCCGGGGGCACCGTCCGGATCGCGTTCCCGGCGACGATCACCGGTGTGTTCGAGGCAGAGCTCGAGAGCAGGAAGCTGCAGATCGTCGAATTCACGGTCAAGTGAGCTGGATCCTGGCCCACGGGATCGGCGGCATCCGCGACCTGCCGGTCCCGCGGTACGTCTTCTACTACGGGGCGGCGGCGGTACTGGTCATTTCGTTCGCCGCCCTCGCCTTCCTGTGGCGGAAACCGGTGCTCGAGCGACGGCGGAACGGGCGGCCGCTGCCGGCCGGGCTCCAGCGCGTCCTGCTCTCGACGCCGCTCGCGGTGGTCGTCGGCGCGTTCTCGTTCGC
>JBKOVQ010000269.1:0-6441 GCA_046723985.1 Actinomycetota bacterium
ATTCACCGCACAGATCCTACGTCTGAATTCAAACATCCAATCAAATACGCTGGTAAACGCGGTAACACGGCATTTAGAGCCGCCCTGGTTGACATAGATCGGATCTTTCGATAGAAACATCCTCCAGATGCCGAGGCCAAATCGTGCAAGCGGCCACGCACGACGTCGCTTCGTACCGTGCCGAGCGGCGCCGGCTCCGACGCCGTGAGCCCGGACTACCCCCGATTATTCGGCAGCCGACGTCGCCGATCGTCATGACGGCGCCCGATGCATCTCGAAGCTGCCGGAAAGGAGACCAGATGATGCGCACTAGCAGGCGGACGCGGGTGCTGCTCGGCGCGGTCGCCCTCCTCCTCGTCGCCGCGGGTATCGGCGCGCTGACCGCGACGGCGAAGACGAACCGGCAGCACGACGTCACCATCACGTGGATGACGTTCGAGACGCCGAACCTTCCGGCGTCGTTCTGGGAGGACGTCCGTACCCGGTTCGAGGCGGCGAATCCCGGCATCCGCGTGAAGCGACTCGTCACCCCGACCCTCGACCGGGACGCGTATGCGAAGCAGCTGCTCGCCTCCGGCCAGTTCCCGGACGTGCTCCAGGCAATCACCCCGCAGGACTACGTCAGCCAGGGTCTTCTCTACGCGTTCAGCAAGGCCGAGGTTGCCTCCTGGCACGTGACGACACCGAAGGCGGGCAGCATCGGCGGGAAGCAGTACTCGATCCCGAACGAGGCGCAGGTCATCCCGCTCGTCTACTACAACAAGGCCATCTTCAAACGGCTGCACCTGAAAGTCCCGCAAACCTGGGCGCAGTTCGTCGGAATCTGCAGGAAGATCAAGGCCGCGGGGATCACGCCGCTCGAGCTCGGTGGAAGCAAGGACACGTGGGCGTCGTGGATCTTCCTCGGCGGCATCTTCTCCACCGACGTCCTCGGCAAGAATCCGAACTGGATCGTGCAGCGCAAGGCGGGCAAGGTCCACTTCACCGACCCGCTCGTTCGTCGCGCCTTCCAGAAGTGGGCGGCGCTCGCGAAGGCCGGCTACTTCAACAAGGACGCACTCGGCCTCGACTACCCACACATGCAGCAGGCGTTCCTGGCCGGGAAAGCGGCGATGTACCCGATGGGCAGCTGGGCTGCCTCCGCGTCGGCGGTCGGCGCCTCGAAGTTCGGCACCGGCGTCTTCCGGCTTCCGACCAGCGACGGGTCGATCGTCGAGCCCGACTTCGCGGCCGGGGGCGTCTTCGTCAGCGCAAAGTCGGACCACCTCGACGCGGCGAGGAAGCTGGCGAAGTTCTGGGCTCTCGACAAGAAGACGGATGACGCGCTCGCGCGGAACGACGCAGGGCTGATGACGATCAAGGGCTACAAGGCGCCGTCGGGTCTGCCGCGCGTCTACTACCAGACGTTGAAGCTCTTCACGCAGCCGAGTACGAGGAAGCACAAGGTCAAGCGTGTCGACGTGATGTTCTTCAATCGTGGT
This sequence comes from Actinomycetota bacterium, assembly GCA_046723985.1. Classification (GTDB taxonomy): domain Bacteria; phylum Actinomycetota; class Thermoleophilia; order Gaiellales; family Gaiellaceae; genus DATBLE01. Next base: position 1,482 of record JBKOVQ010000269.1, read on the forward strand.
GACCGCGCATCGGCACCAGGGATGGATGCGTTCTACGCCCAGGCTTCCCAGAGCATCCTCCTCGGCAAATCCATAAGCTCGCAGCTGAAGTTCCTCGACGCCCAATGGACAAAGGCCTCGCGTCAGAAGTAGCGGCGATCCTTCTCCAAATGACCGTCACCGGATCGGCTCTGCCGGTTCGGTGACGGTCGAACCGCTTCGGCGCTTGCGGCCTCCTCTCCGGGATGCAACGTTGTCGCGCAGGACGGCGACCCGCACATGCCCGAACCCTCTGTGATCGACGTCGACGCAACTGGCGAGGGCACTGCCGCGCGGCCCGCGCGGCCGCTGCTCCGCCGTCGCCGCCGAGAGCGCGACCCGAACCGGCGCGTCTGGACTGTGCCGATGTTCGCAGGGCCTGCCCTTGTGCTCTACATCGGGCTCGTCTTCCTGCCACTCGTCCTCGCGATCGGCTACAGCCTCACCAACAAGAACATCCTCGTCGCGCACACCACCTACATCGGCGCTCAGAACTACCGAGACCTGCTCCACGACGACGTCTTCAAGCAGTCGTTGAAGACGACCGCGATCATGGCGCTGCTCATCGTCGTGGTGCCAAACGCGCTCGGGCTCGGCGTGGCGTTGATGCTGCGCGGCCAAGGCCGTCTCTACGCGGTGCTCCGCACCGTCTTCTTCGTTCCGCAGGTGCTCGCGGCCGTGGTGGTCAGCTTCATCTGGCAGGCGATGCTGACGGACAGCGGGATCCTGAACTCGATGCTGGGCGGGATCGGGCTCGGCGCGCTCCGACAGGGATGGCTGGACACGCCCAACCATGCAATCGGGTCGGTCGTCGCCGTTGTCAGCTGGCAGTTCATCGGCTTCTGCGCGGTCATCTACCTGGCCGCGTTGAAAGCAATCCCGGACGAGCTGATCGAGGCCGCGGAGGTCGACGGCTGCACCGGTATCCGGCGCTTCCGGCGAATCACGTGGCCGCTGGTGGCACCCGCCGTGACGATCAACACCGTCCTCCTCTTCATCATCGGCTTCAAGCTCTTCGACTACGTCAAGGTGATCACGAACGGCGGCCCCGGCGGTGCGACCAACACGATCGCGAACAACATCTACACCGTCGGCTTCACCCAGAACGACTTCGGAGCCGCGGCGGCCATGTCCGTCGTCCTCTTCGTCATCGTGGCCGGCGTCTCGTCCGCCGCGGTGATCCTGTTGCGGCGCCGGGAGGTCGCGCTCTGATGTCGCCGAGCGCCCGCGCGACGTTGCGCGCCGTCTTCGCGATAGCGGTGACGGCGCTCCTGTCTGTGCCGCTCTACGTGGCACTCGTCAACGTGTTCAAGCCGAGCGACGTCATCCAGGCCCACCCGCTCGAGCTGCCGACAGACTTCACCTTCTCGAACATCACCTCGGCGGCGCAGCTCTCGCTCGTCCAGACCGGCCTGAAGACGAGCCTCATCGTCACGACCGGAACCATCCTCCTCGTCGTGCCGGTATCGGCGATGGTCGCCTACTACATCTCTCGCTGGAACACCCGCTGGGCGCAGGTTCTGCTGCTGTTCTTCCTCTTCGGGTTGATGCTTCCGCCGCAGGTCGTGCTCATCCCGACGACGGTCATCCTGCGCAAGCTGCATCTGATGTTCACGTACTGGGGGCTCATCCTGAACTTCGTCGCGTACTTCATGCCGTTCGCGGTCTTCGTGTTCAGCGGCTTCCTTCGCTCGATCAGCCGGGAGCTCGACGAGGCCGCGGCCATTGACGGCGCGTCGACGCTCAAGACGTTCTGGCGGATCATCTTTCCGCTCATGCGGCCGGCGACGGCGAGCGTCGTCATCGTCACGGCCGTCTGGGCCTGGAACGACTTCCTCTCGCCGCTCATCATCCTCGGCGCGGCGAGCGGCGTCACGATCACGACCGGGATCTATCTCGCCGTCGGGACGTTCGCGGTCGACTACGGGCAGGAGTTCGGGATCATGCTGCTCGCGTCGCTCCCCATCCTCGCCTTGTTCTTCCTCCTGCAGCGCTACTTCATCACGGGTCTCACGGGCGGCGCGACCAAGGGCTGAGCATGGCACTCGTCGAGTTCGAGGAGGTGACGAAGGACTTCCAAGGCGGGGTGCGCGCAGTCGACCGGCTCGATTTGAAGATCGACGACAGCGAGTTCATGGTCCTGGTCGGCCCCTCTGGCTGCGGCAAGACGACGGCGCTACGCATGGTCGCCGGGCTCGAGACCGTGACGAGCGGGTCGATCTCGATCGACGGGCGGGTGGTCAACAACGTGCCGTCTGCAAAGCGCGACATCGCGATGGTCTTTCAGAACTACGCGCTCTATCCGCACATGAGCGTGTTCGAGAACATGGCCTTCGGACTACAGCAGCGGCCGGTCTCGAAGCGCGAGATCGAGAAGCGGGTGCACGAGATCGCGCGGCTGCTCGAGCTGGAGCCGTTTCTCAAGCGCAAGCCGCGCGCTTTGTCCGGTGGCCAGCGCCAGCGCGTGGCGATGGGGCGTGCGATCGTCCGTAGGCCGTCGGTGTTCCTCATGGATGAGCCGCTGTCGAACCTCGACGCGAAGCTGCGAGTGCAGATGCGGGCGGAGATCCGCGGCCTCCAGCGCGAGCTGGGCGTCACGACGATCTACGTCACGCACGATCAGATCGAGGCGATGACGATGGGCGACCGCGTGGCGGTGCTGCGAAGAGGCGTGCTGCAACAGATTGCACCGCCGCACGAGCTCTACCGGCAGCCGGCCAACCTCTTCGTGGGCGGCTTCATCGGCAGTCCGCCCATGAACCTGCTCGAGGCGACGATCGTAGGTGGGGCGCTACGTCTCGGGTCCCAGACGATCGACGCCGGCGTCCCCGAGGAGCTGGCGGCCTACGAAGGCCGTGCAGTTGCGCTCGGCGCCAGGCCTGAGGACGTCCAAGTGGCCCGCGCGAACGCCATCGGCAGCCTGACCGCGCGCGTACTCGACCTCGAAGACCTCGGCGCCGACATGATCGTCCACCTCGAGACCGACGCGGCGCCCGTGCTCACGGACGATGTGCGCGAGATCGCGGCCGACGCCGACGACGCGTCGCTGCAGAGCCTCACCGCCGAGGCCAAGCGTAGACGCGCGCGGATCCTTGCCCGCGTACCGGCGGAGACCATGGTTCAGATCGGCGACGACGTGTCCGCACAGTTCGACTCCGCAAAGCTGCATTTCTTCGACCTCGCGACCGGTGTCGCGCTCATTCGCCCACCGGCGCGAGCCGAACCGGAGCCGGCGGTAGGCGCCGGAAGCCGTCGAGCATAGCCCGCAGAGCCGCATGACCTCGCCTCGCCGGCGGTGGCGGCCGAAGATCGAGGTCGAGACCGAGGGACGCCGGCCGCGTGTCGAGGTGGGGAGCGAGGGGCCGGAAGTACACCTCGTGCGCCTCACCCTCGCGCTGCCAAAACCGGGTATGCCCGAGAAGGTCACCCTCTCGTTCCGGCACCCGCTCACCGACGTGCACGGGCTCTGGCGCCCGGACTCTCAACCGCAAGGCATCTTCGACCGAACGCTGCAGCCGCCGTGGGAGTCGTTTCGGACGAGCGGGACGCGCGGCGCACCGGTCGTCTGCGCCTTTGCGCAGTCGGGGGAGAACCGGATCACGTTCGCCTGGTCTGACGCACGCAATCCCGTGACCGTGAGGGCAAACGTCGATGAGGAGTCGGGCGAGCTCCTGTGCAGCCTGACGCTGTTCGAGCTTCGGACAGCACCCCTCGTCGAGTACGAGGCCACTCTTCGGTTGGACGCGCGTCCGATCGCCTACTACGAGGCGCTAGACGCGGTGCGGGCGTGGTGGGACGCGATGCCCGAGTACAAGCCGGCATCGGTGCCGGCGGCCGCGAGGGAGCCGGTCTACTCCACCTGGTACAGCTTTCATCTTGCGCTCAGCGCCGACGCCGTCGAGGAGCAGTGTCGGCGGGCAAAGGAGCTCGGTTGCGGTGTCGTCATCGTCGACGACGGCTGGCAGACGGACACGCTCGACCGGGGCTATTCGTCGTGCGGGGACTGGCGGCCGGCGGCCGCGAAGTTCCCGGACATGCGCGGACACGTCGAGCGGGTGCAGGCACTCGGCTTGAAGTACCTGCTCTGGTTCGCCGTCCCCTTCGTCGGCGAGCGCAGCGCAGCGTGGAGCGTGTTCGAGGACAAGCTCCTCGCGTACGAGCCCGTAGGCTGGAGCGGTCGGTGGGGCGTCGTCGACCCCCGCTTCCCCGAGGTGCGCCGGTTCCTCATCTCGACCTTGGAGAACGCTGCAAGCGAATGGGGCATCGACGGGCTCAAGCTCGACTTCATCGACGAGCTCCAGTCGACCGAGCGGGACGGGTTAGGCGAAGGGCGGGATACGGACTCCGTCATCGATCCCGTCGAGCAAGTCCTGGCCGATGTGACCACGCGGTTGAGGAAGCGAAATCCAGACGTCGCCATCGAGTTCCGCCAGACCTACACCGGACCACTGATGCGCAGTTTCGGGAACATGCTGCGGGCGGCCGACTGCCCTGGGGACGCACTCGAGAATCGCGTGCGCACGCTGACGCTGCGCCTGCTCGCAGGCGAGACGCCGGTCCACTCGGACATGCTCATGTGGTCTGCTGCGGATCACGTCGAGAGCGCTGCGCTGCAGCTCCTGAACGTGCTCTTCGCAGTGCCCCAAATCTCGGTCCGCCTCGACCGCCTACCGCCAGAGCACCTCGAGATGCTCCGCTTCTGGCTCGGCTTCTGGCGCGAGCATCGCGACGTGCTCCTCGACGGGCGGCTACGCCCACAACACCCGGACCTGAACTACCCGCTCGTGCTGGCGGAACGCGGCGAAAAGCTGGTCGCCGCCGCGTACGGACAGGAGCTCGTGCGACTCGAGCAGCTCCCGGCAGAGACCTACCTGGTCAACGGCACGTGGCGCGACCGGCTCGTCCTCGAGCTCCCCGAGCCGTGTGAATGTCTTCTCCGCGT
>JBKOVQ010000006.1:0-7936 GCA_046723985.1 Actinomycetota bacterium
GGGCTCGAGCGCCGCCCGCCGTGGGCAGCGGATCGAGCGGATCTTCCGCGACATGTCGATCGGCTGGGGGCACTTCGGGACGATCGTTCGCGACTGGACCGCCCGTGAATGGACGCGCGAGCACTTCGGGCTGGTGGACACCAACGTCTCCGGCGGCACTCCCGGCGTTCGCATCCACGGCAACCCGATGTACGCGGGCCGCACGCTCGCGTACTTCGAGGGTTCACTGGCGGCGATCATGATCGGCGCCGCCAAGGGCGCGCTCGATGAGTACGAGGAGATCCTCCGCACGCGCAAGACGCAGCGGCCGCCGATCGTGACCCGAATCGAGGATCCCGACTACCAGCGTTGGTACGGGCTCGCGACCGGGAAGGTCGGCGCCGCCGAGGCGGTGCTGCTCCAGGTCGCCGAGCAGTGGCACGAGGCCTGCCGTCGCAGCGTCGAGGACGGCATTCCGTTCACGCGCGAGGAGGACCTGCGGCTGAACATGGTCGCGCGCGAGGCGTTGACGCTCGCGTGGGAGGCGATGCAGGGGGAGATCTTCCGGACGGCGGGCTCGAGCGCCGCCCGCCGTGGGCAGCGGATCGAGCGGATCTTCCGCGACATGTCGATCGGCTGGGGGCACTTCGGGACGATCGTTCGCGACTGGACCGCCCGCGAATGGACGCGCGAGCACTTCGGGCTGGTGGACGAGGTGCTGAGGCCCGACCGCCTGCACCAGACCGAGCGGCGATGAGCGGTTCTCCGCCGTACAGCACGGCCCGGGTGGGTGTCCTTCGCCTGCCGGAGGGAACCGAGGAGCCGGACCTGCTCGCGGTCGAGGAGCCGCTCGAGATCCGGATCGGCGGCCGCCCGGTCGCCGTGACCATGCGCACACCGGGGCAGGACGAGGAGCTGGCGCTCGGCTTCTGTCTCTCGGAGGGGCTCCGGCCCGCTGCGGCGCGGCTGCCCGACGACCTCGCCGCCAACACCGTCGAGGTGGATGCGCCCGGTTTGGACCCGGAGCGGCTCCAGCGAAGCTTCTACACGTCGTCATCCTGCGGCGTCTGCGGCAAGGGTGCGCTCGAGGCGGTCGCGGTCGAGGCCGCCCGGGTCGACAGTCGGCTGAGCATCTCGCTCGCGGTCGTCGAGTCGCTGCCCGCGCGGCTGAGGACGGAGCAGGCCGCCTTCGCCGCGACGGGAGGGCTCCACGCCGCCGGTCTCTTCACCCCCGAGGGAGAGCTCGTCTGCCTGCGCGAGGACGTCGGCAGGCACAACGCGCTCGACAAGGTCGTCGGCCGGGCGTTCACGGACGGACGGCTGCCGCTCGCCGACGCAGTGCTCTGCGTGAGCGGCCGCCTCTCGTTCGAGCTCGTCCAGAAGGCGGCCGTGGCCGGCTGCCCGGTGCTGGTCGCCGTCGGCGCGCCGTCCAGCCTGGCGGTCGAGCTCGCCGCCGACCGCGGGATCACCCTCTGCGGCTTCGTCCGCGACGGCCGGGCGAACGTCTACACCGAGCCGTGGCGGATCGTGCCCTGACCGGCGTCCTGCTGGTCGGCGGCGCGAGCGCGCGCTTCGGCTCCCCGAAGGCGCTCGCCCGCCTCGACGGCCGGACGCTCGCGGAGATCGGCTGGGCGACGCTCGCGTTCTGCGACGAGCGGCTCGCGGTCGGCAAGAGGGCCGACGGCCTCGACCTTCCCTTCCCGCTCATCGACGACGGCACCGACGTCCGTGCCCCGATCGCGGGCGTGGTCGCCGGGCTGCGGGCGGCGGCGAACGACCTCTGCGTCGTGCTTCCGGTGGACACGCCGCGGATCACGCCGGAGGCCCTGGCTGTCCTTGCCGACGCGTGCAAGGACGCTGCCGTTCCACAGACCGGGCCGCTTCCCGGCGCCTACCGGCGGACGGCGCTGCCGGCGCTCGAGCGGGCGCTGTCCGCCGGCCGGCTCTCGCTTCGCGAGGCCCTGGCCGCACTCGATACGCTCGTAGTCGACCTCGAGCCGGCTCTCCTTCTCAACGTCAACACGCCCGATGACCTCTGACAGCCAGATGTTCCGGAAGGCCGACGCCTACGAGAACTTCATGGGGCGGTACAGCAGGCCGCTGGGGCCGGAGTTCGCGCGGGCGTCGGGGGTGGAGCACGGACAGCGGGTGCTCGACGTCGGCTGCGGGACCGGCGCGCTGACGAGCGTGCTCTCCGAGATCGTCGGCGCCGACCGGGTCGCGGGAGCGGATCCGTCGGAGCCATTCGTCGAGCAGTGTCGCGAGAACGTCCCAGGCGCGGACATCCGGGTCGGGCCGGCCGAGGCGCTGCCGTTCGACGACGGGGAGTTCGACCGGGCGCTTTCGCAGCTCGTCTTCCACTTCGTCGACGACCCGCGCGCGTCGGTTCGCGAGATGGCGCGGGTGACGCGACCGGGCGGGGTGGTCTCCGCCTGCGTCTGGGACATGACCGGTGGGATGACCATGATCGGTGCCTACTGGGCCGCGGTGAGCGAGGCCGGGGTGCCCGGTCGATCGGAGGTCGAGCGGTTCGGCGGCAAGCCCGGCCAGCTGGTGGGGCTCTGGCGCGACGCCGGGCTGCGCGACGTCGACGACCGGTCGATCACTGTCTCGTCCGCCTACCGCGACTTCGACGAGCTCTGGTCGACGTTCCGGGCGGGAGTCGGCCCGGTCGGCGTCCACGCGGAGTCGCTCGAAAGCGATGCGCTCGACGCGGTCCGGGAGACGTTCCGCCGCAACGTCGGCTCTCCCGACGGCGCGTTCGAGCTGACGGCGACCGCCTGGTTCGCGGCCGGAACCGTCTGATGGAGCAGCGCCTCAGCCTGATCACGCTCGGTGTCCGCGACCTCGCGCGGGCCCGCGGCTTCTACGAGGCGCTCGGTTGGAAGTCGAATGCCGCCCCGGCCGACGATGTCGTCTTCTTCCAGGCCGGCGGCATGATCGTCGCGCTCTGGGGCCGAGGCCAGCTGGCCGAGGACTCGGGCGTCGAGGATTCGGGCGGCTGGGGTGGCATCACGCTCGCGTACAACACGCGCTCGCCGGACGAGGTCGACGCCGTCCTGGAGGAGGTGGCCGCTGCCGGGGGTACGATCCTCCGTCCGGGCGGCGAGACGTTCTGGGGCGGCTACTCCGGCGCGTTCGCCGACCCCGAGGGGCACCCCTGGGAGGTCGCCCACAACCCGCACTGGACGCTGGCCGAGGACGGCTCCGTCAACCTCTAGGCCCTCGGCCCCGGTTCCGCGATCAGCCTCTGACGAGCACCTGCTCGCGGTCGGCGCCCGTGCCGACCCACGAGACCTCGACGTCGAGCTGGTGCTCGACGAAGTCGACGTAGCGCCGCGCCGCCGCCGGGAGATCGTCGCCGTCGAGTTCGGTGCCCCAGCCGCCGAGCGTCTCGTAGACGGGCCGGGCGGCGTGGAAGTCGCTCTGATGTTCAGGGAACTCGTCGGTCTTGGTGCCGTCGCGCAGCTCGTATGCGATGCAGATCGGCAGGCGGTCGAAGGAGGAGAGGACGTCGAGTTTGGTCAGCGCGATCGAGGTGATCCCGTTCAGCCGCACGGCGTACCGGAGGGCGACGAGGTCGAGCCAGCCGCAGCGGCGCTCGCGGCCGGTCACCGTTCCGAACTCGCCGCCGAGCTCCCGGACGCGCTCCTGGTCGGGACCTTCGATCTCGGTCGGGAACGGTCCCTCGCCGACGCGGGTGACGTACGCCTTCGCGACGCCGACGACCGCGCCGATCCGCGTCGGGCCGATCCCGATTCCGGTGCACGCCCCGCCGGCGATCGTCGAGGACGAGGTGACGAACGGGTAGGTGCCGTGGTCGATGTCGAGCAGCGTGCCGTGCCCGCCCTCGAGCAGGACGGGACGCCCTTCTCGGAGCGCGCGATCGACGAGCAGCGACGTGTCGGTGAGGTGCGGCCGTAGCCGCTGGGCATACCCCTCGTAGCGTTCGGCCAGGTTCTCGAGCTCGATCGGCTCGACGCCGTAGATGCCCTCCAGCCACAGGTTCTTCTCGGCGAGGGCAGTCTCGATCTTCTGGCGCAGGATCTTGGGGTCGAAGATGTCCTGGAGCCGGATCCCGAGACGGTGGGCCTTGTCCGCGTACGCCGGCCCGTTGCCGCGGCGCGTCGTCCCGATCTGGAGCTTGCCGAGCCGCCGCTCGCTCGCCTGGTCGAGCAAGACGTGCCACGGCATGATCATGTGTGCGTTCCCGGAGAGTCGCAGGGAGTCCTCGGGCAGGCCCCGGCCGACGACGTATTCGTCGATCTCGTCGATCAGGACGGCTGGGTCGACGACGCAGCCGGCGCCGATCACGCATTCCTTGCCCCAGACGATCCCGGACGGGATCTGGCGCAGCTTGTAGGTCTCGCCGTCGACGACGATCGTGTGCCCGGCGTTGGGCCCGCCGTTGTAGCGGCAGACGAGATCCGAGTCGCGGGCAAGCAGATCGACGATCTTGCCCTTGCCCTCGTCGCCCCACTGGGCGCCGACGATCACGGTCGCGGGCACGAGGTGGAGTATGCCTGCCGGCCTGTCCGAAGTGCCCGCTCCCCGCGCCGCCTCCTCTCGGCGCGGGGACTAGCGGGCAGCCACCAACCTCAGGCGGGCGATGCGACGAACGCGAATTCGATGACCCCGCCAGCACGTGGTGAAGCCGACGTCGGCCTCCCTGCGCAGGGTCCCTTCGACCAGCGTCGGCTGGAGCGCGTCCGACCGCGCTCCGTCCACCTCGCAGGCCTCGCAGGGGACGGCGTAGTGGGTCGCATCCGCACCGAGCCAGATCACTTGGTGGAAATCCGTCGGGCTACCTCCTCGTGCCGGTGCGCCGGCTCACGTCGGTGCACCGCTCATCCGGGTGCAAGGTCGGCGAACTTTGCGAAACGGCGGAGGAAGGAGAGCTTGACCATGTCGGTCGGCCCGTTCCGGTGCTTGGCCAGATGCACCTCCGCCAGCCCCTGCTGGTCGGACTCCTCGCCGTTGTAGTACTCGTCGCGGTAGATGAACATGACCAGGTCGGCGTCCTGCTCGATCGAGCCGCTCTCGCGAAGGTCGGAGAGGATCGGCCGCTTGTCGTGGCGCTGCTCGACCGCGCGGGAGAGCTGCGAGATCGCGACGATCGGGACGTCGAGGTCGCGCGCGAGAACCTTCAGCGAACGGGAGATCTGCGACACCTCCTGGACGCGGTTCTCGGCCGACGTCCCCGAGGTCATCAGCTGGAGGTAGTCGACGATGATCAGGCCGAGGTCGGACTCGCGCATCTTCAGCCGCCGGGCCTTCGACCGGATCTCCATCAGCGTGATCGAGCCCGTGTCGTCGACGTAGATCGGCGCCTTCGCGAGCTTGTCGCAGGCGGCCGTCAGCCGCGGCCAGTCCTCCTGCGCGAGCTTGCCGCTGCGGAGGCGCTGCGACTCGACCTTCGCCTCCGAGCACATCAGCCGCTGCGTCACCTCCATCTTCGACATCTCCAGGGTGAACATCGCGACCGGCACGTTCTGGCGCACGGCCAAGTTGGCGGCCACGCAGAGCCCGAACGCGGACTTGCCCATGCTCGGACGCGCGGCGACGACGATCAGGTTGCCGGGCTGGAAGCCGGAGGTCAGCCGGTCGAGCTCCTTGTAGCCGCTCGCGACCCCGGTGACGTCGGCGCCGGCCTCGTACAGCGCTGTGATCCGCTCGAAGCTGTCCTTGAGCAGGTCCTCGATGTGCACGAACTCGCCCGCGACCCGCTCCTGGGAGAGGTCGAAGACGACCGACTCCGCCTTGTCGACCAGTTCCTCCGCCGAGTGCCCTTCCCGCTCCAGGCCGAGCCGGGCGATCTCCTGCCCGGCCCGGACCAGGCCGCGGAGCGTCGCCATCTCGCGGACGATCCGCGCGTAATGGCCCGCGTTCGAGGTCGCCGGGACGAGCGCCGCGAGCTCGTTGATGCGCGTGCGGCTGCCGACCTCCTCGAGCTCGCCGCGCCGTTCGAGCTCGTCGCAGAGGGTGATCGCGTCGACGGGCTCGCCCCTTGCATACAGGTCGAGGGCCGCCTTGTAGATGACACCGTGGCTCGCACGGTAGAAGTCGCTCGCCGACAGGACTTCGCTGACCGCCCCGATCGCACCGGGGGAGAGCATCATCGCGCCGAGTACCGACTCCTCGGCATCGAGATTTTGCGGTGGAACCGGGGCGGTCGGCGAAGCCTCGGCAAGTTGGTACATGTGGGTCAAGACAACCACCTCCGGACGCGGCGGAAAAGGGCTTGGACAACCCGTTCTCCACACGCGGCAAACGACCGGTTTGCTGGTGAAAGGGAACGCATGTTCCCATGCGCGCCGGACGGAGCAGTGGACGAAAAGACCGCTCGGAGCGGTCTTTTCGTGCGCATTTCCACAGCCCCTACAGGGGCTGTGCAGAAGCTGTTACTGATCCGTCTCGAGCCCGGGCTCGGAAGCCTCGGAGGCTTGCGGCGCTTCGTCCGGGACAGACCCCTCCGGGGTCGGTCCCTCCGACTCGTCCGGGGTCGGTCGCTCGTCCGGCGGGAGTTCGCCTCCCTCAGGGACGACCAGGGTCTTCACCTGAGCGGTGACGTCGGTGAAGAGCTCGACCGGGACCTCGTAGCGGCCGACCTTCTTGATCGGCTCGCCGAGTGCGATCTTGCGGCGGTCGACCCGGATCTTGGCGACGCGCCAGATCTCGTCGGCGAGGTCGGTCGGCGTGACCGACCCGAAGAGCGATCCGGTCGGGCCTGCCTTCACCTCGAAACGGAGCTCGGCCGCCTCGAGCTTCGCGCCCAGCTCGCGCGCCTGCTCGAACGTCGACGCCTCCTGGCGGGCGCGCAGTCCGGCGCGCTTCTCGAGCTCGGCCACCTTCGCGGGCGTCGCCGTCTCGGCCAGCCGACGAGGGAGGAGATAGTTGCGCGCGTACCCGCCGGCGACGTCGACGACCTCCCCCCGCAGGCCGACCTTGTCGACGTCTTTGAGGAGGATGACCTGCATCCCTAATTGCCAGAGACGTACGGGAGGAGGGCCATCTCGCGGGCGCGCTTCACCGCCGCCCCAACCTGCACCTGGTGGCGCCGGCAGGCGCCGGTGATCCGGCGGGAGCGGATCTTGCCCTTCTCCGAGATGAACGGACGGAGGGAGGTGATGTTCTTGTAGTCGATCTCCTCCACCTTGTCGCGGCAGAAGCGGCAGTTGCGCCGGCGCGGCTGCGCTCCCTGCGGCGGCCGGCGGCGCGAGGTCGACCGCTCCTCTCCGCGCTGTTTCGGTTGTGCCATCGAATCCTCCTAGAACGGAATGTCGTCGTCGGCGGCGGACGAGGGGAAGTCGGCGGACTCGGCCGCGGCGCCCGCGGGCACGAACTGCGGCTCGCCGCTGCTGTCGCCGCGGCTGCCCAGGAACTGGACGCTCTCGGCGACGATCTCGACCGACTCGCGCTTCGAGCCGTCCTGCGCCTGCCACTCGCGCCAATCCAGGCGGCCGTCGACCGCGACCGGGCGGCCCTTCGACAGGTATTGCGAGCAGCTCTCCGCCTGGTTGCCGAACACCGAGATCGAGAAGTAGTTCGGCTTGTCGACCCACTGGCCGGACTCGTCGCGCCGCCGTGAGTTGACGGCGATCCGCAGGCTGCAGACGGGTGTCCCACCCGGCGTGCTGCGCAGCTCCGGGTCCCTGGTCAGGTTCCCGACGAGGACGACGCGGTTGATGTTGGCTGCCATAGCTAGGCTCCTTCCTCCTCCGACGCTTGCTCCGACTCCGTCGGGGCAGCGTACTCCTCGACCGGCGCCTCCGCGTCGGCGGATACCGCCGCGGCGGGCTCGGCCTCGTCGGCAACGGCCTCGGCCGGCTCAGCGGCCGGAGCGGCGGGGCGGCGCTCCTCGCGCTCGTACCGCGGTCGGTCCTCCACCGGTGGGAGCGGCGGCGGCGCAGCGCGGCCTCCGCCCTTCACCCGACGCGTCGCCATGTGCCGCATTACG
>JBKOVQ010000104.1:0-7568 GCA_046723985.1 Actinomycetota bacterium
GTCATCAGTGGCGCCTCGCTTTCCCTCTTCACTCGGTCTCCCTACACCGACGAGCACCGGCCCGCGGATGTGACATCCGCGGGGCGCGCGCGCGACGGACGCGCTCGGCGACGCGCTGGGCATCGTCGATCGCGCGGCTCACTGCCGCGTCGTCCATCTGCGCGAAGAGCCAGCAGATCCACACGATCGGAGCCGCCATCGCCAGCAGCACGAGCGCCGAGCCGGCTGCCACGATCCGCTCGCCGGTGGGTCAGCGTCCCGATGATCGATGTCGTCATGCCCCCTATGACGGATCGCCGGCCGTCGCTGTGACAGACGCGACGCACGCAACCTGTCACATCGCTCGCTCCGGATTCGTCATTCCTGATGACGGCTATGGACAGGAGACGTGAGATGAGCGACCGCGACTTCCTGGCCAAACGGTTCGAGGAGGAGCGGCCGCAGCTCCGGCGCATCGCCTACCGCATGCTCGGCACCGTCGACGAGGCCGACGACGCCGTACAGGAGGCGTGGATCCGGCTCAGCCGCACCAACGAGTCGTCGGTCGAGAACCTCGGCGCGTGGCTGACCACGGTGGTGAGCCGCGTGGCCCTGGACATGCTTCGGGCGCGGCGCTCACGCCGCGAGGAGTTCGTCGGCTCGTGGATGCCCGAGCCGATCGTCTCCATCGACGACCGTCCCAGTCCGGAAGACGAGGCGCTGATCGCAGACGGCGTCGGTATCGCGCTCTACGTCGTGCTCGAGACCCTCTCGCCGGCGGAGCGCCTCGCGTTCGTCCTGCACGACATGTTCGCCGTCCCGTTCGACGAGATCGCGGCGATCGTCGGTCGCAGCCCGGAGGCGACCCGCCAGCTCGCGAGCCGCGCGCGCCGTCGCGTGCAGGGTGCACACCCCGAGCCGGATGTCGAACTCTCCGAGCAGCAGCGGGTCGTCGCCGCCTTCTTCGCCGCCGCGCGCGACGGCGACTTCGACGCGCTCCTCGAGCTGCTCGACCCGGAGGTGACGCTCCGCGTCGACGCCGGCCCCGGCAGCCCGCTCGCCCGAGAGCCGATCGTCGGCGCAGACGCGGTCCTCGCCGAGGCGCGGCAATGGTCCGCGCTGACGCCGTTCGGCCGGCCGGCGATCGTCAACGGCGCCGCGGGCGCGGTCATCGGACGCCGCGGCCGTCCGTTCGCGGTCGTCGGCATCACGGTGGCGCACGGCCGCATCACCGTGCTCGACTTCGTGGTCGATCCGTCGAAGCTCGCCCGGATCACCATCCCGTAGACGCTGTCCGCGGCCGTCGGCCGCTGCCGCGACGACCTCGGACGTGGAGTGGTTCGCTGCAGTCTGCTGGCAACCGGCGTCGCCGCGATCGGCTTACGGCCTCTTTGTGTATTTCGGCGCAAATGGTTCGGCCGAAGAGTTAGCCTGAGCCGGTGCCGCCTCGCGCAGACCCGGTCGACATCGCCTGGCTGCTCGTCGCCGCGGCCCTCGTGCTGTTCATGCAGGTCGGCTTCACGGCGCTCGAGAGCGGGCTCGTGCGGTCGAAGAACTCGATCAACGTCGCGATCAAGAACTTTGCGAACTTCCTCGTCGCCGCGTCGCTCTTCTGGTTGTTCGGCTTCGGCCTCATGTTCGGGCGCAGCGCCGGCGAACTGATCGGCTCATCGTCGTTCCTGTTCGACAGCAACAGCTCTTTCCTAGTCGCCTTCTTTGTGTTCCAGCTGGGGTTCATCGGCACGGCAACGACGCTGATCTCCGGCGCGGTCGCGGAACGAATGCGCTTCGGCGGCTACGTCGCGCTCGCGATCTTCGTCGCCGCGATCACCTATCCGGTCTTCGGCCACTGGGCCTGGCAAGACCGGACGCTCCAGGGCGGCACCGGCGGCTGGTTGCGCAACCTCGGGTTCATGGATTTCGCCGGCTCAACTGTTGTGCACTCGGTCGGCGGATGGGTCGCGTTGGCCGCGATCCTCATCCTCGGGCCGCGGATCGGGCGCTTCGGGTCCGGGGCGGTGCCGATCCGGGGCCACGACCTGCCGTTGACCACGGTGGGCGTCTTCATCCTCTGGGTCGGCTGGTATGGCTTCAACGGCGGCAGCACGTTTGGTATGACGCCGGACGTCCCGGAGATCATCCTGAACACGACGATCGCGGCGGCGTTCGGCGGCGTGGTTGGGATGGCCCTGACGTGGCGGCTCGACGAGCGCCCCGACGTCACGACGATCATGAACGCTGCGCTCGCGGGGTTGGTCGGGATCACTGCCTCGGCGAACATCATGGAACCTTGGCAGGCGGCCGTCATCGGCGGTGTCGCCGCAGTCGTGATGAAGGCGGCGGCTGTCCTGCTGGAACGCCTGGAGATCGACGACGCGGTCGGGGCAGTCCCCGTCCACCTCGCCGCCGGGATCTGGGGAACGCTCGCGGTCGCGTTCCTCGGCGACGTGAACGCCTTCCCTGAGGCCTCCGGCCGTCTCGAGCAGCTGGGCATCCAGCTCGTCGGGATCGGCACTTGCTGCGCCTGGGCATTCGGCGTCAGCTACGTCGTCCTCACCTCGATCGACAGGGTGGTGCCGTTCCGCGTCGACCCCGAGGGCGAGCTCGCCGGGCTCAACATCGCCGAGCACGGGGCGACCACCGAGATCGCCGACCTGCTCTACGACATGGATGAGCAGCGCCGGAGCGGCGACTTCGCCCGCCCCATCCGGGTCGAGCCGCACACCGAGGTGGGCCAGATCGCAGCCGAGTACAACCGGGTGCTCGAGACGATCGCGCGTCGCACGGACTCCCTGCAGCTCCTGCAGCGGACGGCTGCGGAGGCGAACCAGTCGACGTCGGTCGATGAGGCGCTGGCCGCCGCCCTCGATGAGATCTGCCGATTCATGGGGTGGCCAGTCGGCCACGCGTACCTGGCCTCCAGCGATGAGCCGAGCAGGCTCGTCTCGACCGTCTGGAACATCCGCGACCCGAACCGCTATGCAGCCTTCCGTGCGGCGACCGAGGAGGAGGTTTGGACCGTGGGCCGCGGCCTGCCCGGCCTCGCGTTGCAGACCGGCGAACCGGTGATCGCGTGGCCCGACGACGCCCTCAACGCGGCAAGGGTGGAGGTGGTCGGCGACAAGGATGTTCTCGGGCGAATACCAATCCCGATCCCGAGCGACCGCGGGAAGCGGGCCGGCGAGTGGAAAGAACTTGGCCTCGGTGCCGGCTTGGCCGTTCCCATTCTGGTCGGTGAGACGACTGTCGGCGTGTTCGAGTTCTTTGCGGACGACGCGTTCCGGCCAGACCTCGAGCTGCTCGAGCTGCTGCTCAGCGTCGGCACTCAGCTGGGGCGCGTGGTCGAAAGGCAGCGCTCCGAGGAGGCGCGCCTGCGCGCGCTTATCGACAACATGCCCGCTGGGGTCTACCTGCGCGACCTCGAGGGCCGCTTCATCCTCGTCAACCGCGAGTACGAGCACTTCTACGGCCTTTGGAACGACGAGATCCGCGGGAAGACCTTCCCGGAGGTGTCCATGCGGTCGAGCCTCGACCTCGATGCCGCCGCCGTCGTCCAGGCCGACCGCGACGTGATCGCGTCGGGCGAGGCGCTCCGGCGCGAGTGGCGCCTCACCGCGGCCGGCAAGGAGCGCGTCGTCGCCGACGTCCGGTTCCCGGTGCTCAATGCCGCCGGCGAGATGGTCGCAGTCGCCGGGATCGACATAGACATCACCGCACAGAAACGACACGAAGCCGAGCTCGCCGAGCTCCTCCGCCGCGTGGAGATGGCCCGCGACGCAGCGAACGAGGCGGCGGCCGCTAAGAGCCGCTTCCTCGCGAACATGAGCCACGAGCTGCGCACCCCGCTGAACGCGATCATCGGCTTCACACGGCTCGTCTCGCGGAATGCTGGGTCGCTCCCGGAGCGGCAGGTGAACAACATCTCGAAGATCCTCGTGAGTGCTCAGCACCTGCTCGGCCTGATTGACGAGATCCTCGACCTCTCCCGGATCGACGCAGGCGAGGTCGAGATCGAGACCGGCCCGGTCGACGTGATCGACGTGCTCCAGGAGGTGGCGGACTCCTTCGAGCCGCTGCTCGAGAGGCCGCGGGTGCAGATGTACGTCGCCGTCGACCCACACATTCCGACGGTCGTCACCGACCGCGAGAAGCTCAAGCAGATTCTCCTCAACCTGTGCAGCAACGCGGTCAAGTTCACCGACGAGGGGACGGTCGGGATGCGCGCCCGGGCGGTGGACGGCCGCCTGCGGATCGAGGTCGCCGACACCGGCCTCGGGATGTCCGAGGACGAGATGGGCAGGGTCTTCGAGGAGTTCCAGCGGTCCGACTCGACGGCCGCCCGCGTGCGCGGCGGCACCGGCCTCGGACTGACGATCTCGCGGCGACTCGCGCGTGCGCTCGGCGGCGACATTACAGTGAAAAGTCGCCTCGGCGTTGGCTCGCAGTTCACCCTGGAGCTGCCGTTGAGCGCCGAGCGGGACGGCATGGCGGCATGAGGAAGCGGATCCTGATCGTCGAGGACAGCGAGCTGAACCGCGACCTGCTCGTTCAGATCTTCGAGGAGGTCTACGACCTCGAGCTTGCGAGCGACGGCGCGGAGGCGGTCCGGCTCGCCGCCGAGACGCAGCCAGATCTGATCCTGATGGACGTCGGGCTGCCGGAGATGAGCGGTCTGGACGCCGTGCGGGCGATCCGCGCACGTGGGGCCGGCACCCCGATCGTCGCCGTCAGCTCGCACGTGATGCCGGGCGAGCGCGACCAGGCGCTCGAGGCGGGGTGCGACGACTTCGTCGCGAAGCCGATCGACGACGTGCTGCTCGTGGCCGCCGTCGAGAACCTTCTCTCTGCGTCATGAGCGACCGGCCAGCCCGCATCCTGATCGTGGACGACGAGCCGTTCAACGTGGATTATCTCGAGCAGGAGCTCGAGGCGCTCGGATTCGTCACCGAAAGTGCTGGGAACGGGGTGGAGGCGCTCGAGCGGATCGCGGCCGACCCGCCCGATCTCGTCCTCCTCGACGTGATGATGCCCGAGCTGGACGGGATCAGCGCGCTCGAGATCCTCAAGAAGGACCCGGAGACTCGCCTGATCCCTGTCGTCCTGATGACCGCCCTGAACGCGGTCGAGGACCGGGTGCGGGGCATCGAGGCGGGTGCCGACGACTTCCTCTCGAAGCCCGTGGACGACCGGGAGTTGGTTGCACGGATCAGGACCGCGCTCAGCACCAAGCGCGTCATCGACGAGGCGATTCTGGAGCTGCGCAGCACGAGCGCCCACCTGGAACAGTACGGCCGACAGCGACGGGAGATGGCGGTGCTCGCAGTCGCCTGGCGGCCCTCCGGTGGCGGCGTTCCAGAAGAGGCGGCCGGCTTCGTCGCCCGGCGCGCGCGAGCGTCGCTCGAAGAGGAGGTCGACCGGCTCGGCGGCAGCGTCTGCGCCGGAAGCGGCGATTTGCTTGTCGCCGTCTTCGACCATCCGCAAGCCGCCGCTGAGGCGGCCGGAATCGCCGTTCAGGCGGCGCCGCCCCAGTTGGCCGTCGGCGCAGCCGTCGAGTATGGGCAGGTCGAGGTCGGCTCGCAGCGTGACCGCGGGCGCTGGGTCTTCGGCGCGGAGGGTGAGCCGGTCGAGCGCGCGCTCAGGCAGGCGCGCTCGGCACCGGGCGTCGTCGTCTCGGCCGACGCCGAGCGCAGCGGCGCGGCGGAAGGCCTGCGGCCGGTGCGGACGATCCTCGTCACCGACATCGTCCGCTCGACTGCGATCGTCGAGCGGATCGGCGACCTCGCGTGGGCGGAGCTCCTGGCCGCCTACTACGACGCCGTGCTCGACGAGCTGCACGCGGCGGGCGGGCACGAGGTGGACACCTCTGGCGATGGCTTGCTCGCCTGGTTCGACGCGCCGGCCCCGGCGATCCGCTGCGCCCTCGCGCTACACGACCGGGTTGCCGCCCTCGATGTAACCATCAGGGTCGGGTTGCACACCGGCGAGGTGGAGGAGATGGATGGGAAGCCC
This sequence comes from Actinomycetota bacterium, assembly GCA_046723985.1. Classification (GTDB taxonomy): domain Bacteria; phylum Actinomycetota; class Thermoleophilia; order Gaiellales; family Gaiellaceae; genus DATBLE01. The sequence goes on from JBKOVQ010000104.1 coordinate 5,989, forward strand.
CGCGGGATTGCGGTCCATCTCGCGAACCGGGTGGCCGAGCGCGCAGCCGAGGGGGAGGTGCTAGTCAGTGCGACCACACGGGAACTCGCGGCCGGCTCCGGCCTCGTATTCGCCGACCGCGGAGAGCACGTGCTGAAGGGGGTCACGGAGGCGCGGCGGCTGTACGCCGTCTTCGAAGACCCGATGGCCGCCGCGCCGGCCGCAATCGTGGGGCAGGCCGACCAGTACCCAGGTGGGCTGACCAGCCGCGAGGTGGACGTCCTCCGACTCGTCGCGCTCGGCCTGTCCGACGCGGACGTCGCCGAGCGACTCGTCCTCAGCGTCCGGACCGTGAACGCGCACCTGCGTTCGATCTACCGGAAGGTCGGCGTATCCACTCGTGCCGCCGCCGGCCGGTTTGCGCAGGAAAACGGCTTGCTCTAGGCGTTTCGCGTTTAGGCAATCAGGTTCGGCAGCGCTGCCGATGCGATCGGGCCGTCCGCCGCCTACATTCAGGGCGTCTTGGCCGACGGAGCCGCACCGCGCACTCGGGCTGGGTCGTGGATGAAGTGCCTAGAACGACCGAGTTGCATCGCGAAGGAGCTGGGATGAGCACGAGCGTCGAGAGATTCGGAGGAGGGGCCGGTGAGGGTGTGCTTGCGCGTCTGGCCCGGGTGATCATGCGGCACCGTCGGATCGTCGCGGGCGGGTGGATCGTGCTGACGGTCTTCGGCGCCTTCTCGGCGCAGCAGGTGTCGAGTCGTTGGCTGGAGCAGTTCTCGATTCCGGGGTTCTCGGCCTACGAGGCCAATCAGCGGGCGCTGCGCGCGTTCGGCACCGGTGCGCAGGCGCCCAATATCGCCGTGGTGCGCGTCAAGGGTGATGTGACCAGGAGCGCGGCGGCTCGGGAGACGCTCGCCCGTGTTGCGCAGGAGTTCCCGCGGTTTCGCAGTTCGTCGTACTTCACGACGGGCAGCCTCGCGTACGTTTCTCGCGACCGGCACACGGCTTTCGCGACTTTTTATCCGCCTGGGCGGCCGAGTTTCAGCTCGGACGCGCACTTCGAGGACATCCGGGCGGCGTTGAAGCGAGCGGCTCCGCCCGGGGTCGAGACGCACGTCACCGGGCGCGACGCCCTGTACGACTCGCAGGGCAGCGAGTCCGGCGGGCCCAGCGTTCTGACCGAGGCCTTGATCGGCGGGGCGGGCGCGCTGGTGATCCTGCTCTTCGTCTTCGGGACGCTGCCGGCGATGCTGGTGCCGATCCTGATCGCGATCGCGTCGATCCTGAACACGTTCACGTTGATCTGGGCGCTGACCTACGTCACCGACGTCTCGATCATCGTCCAGTTCCTGGTCGCGCTGGTGGGGCTCGGGGTGGCGATCGACTACGCGCTGCTGATGATCTTCCGCTTCCGCGAGGAGCTACGACACGGCAACGACGTCGAGAGGTCGGTGGTCGAGACGATGACGCACGCCGGCCGCTCGGTGATCGTGTCCGGCTCGACCGTGGCGATCGGCCTGCTCTCGATGGTGATCATCCCGATCCCGGTGATCCGCTCGATCGGGATCGGGGGGATGTTGATCCCGGCCGTCTCCGTG
>JBKOVQ010000234.1:0-4365 GCA_046723985.1 Actinomycetota bacterium
TCCGAGCCGATCCCCGCCGTGATCGCCAGCTTCAGCTTCGGCGCCTTGGCGATCCGCTCGGCGGTCAGGTAGGCGGGCCAGAACGGCTGTGAGATCACCACGTCCGCATCGGGAAGCTCGCGCTCGAACACCGAATCCGGCCCATCCTTATCCGAGGTCACCACCAGCCTATGACCCCGTCCCTCCAAGAACCTCCGCAGCCCAAGCTCGCCCGACACACTCCCCAGGAGCACGCCCGGGGTGAAATCTACTTGCGCTGGTGTCGGAGCCGTCTGCCCGTCGTAATACCGCTCGATCCTCGGGATCGCGTCACGAGCGTACGACGTCGGATATCCGCCCACGGGGTCGTCGTAGAGCACGCAGAGAACCGTCGCCATCAGATAGCCGCCCTCGTAACGCTTGCGTCTTGCGCCCAACACACTAGCCTCCGCACGCAGATTCGAAGCCGAGGCCGGGGCCGAAAGCCGGCAAGGATCGTTACCGCGAGCGTACTCTGACCCTACGAGAAGCCGCTTACGAGGAGCCGATTCAAGGAGAGGCAGCGAGATGGAGACACTGACGCAGATGAAGTGTGTCGCGTGCCGCAAGGACGCACCGACCGTGACGGATGCCGAGATCGCCGAATTTCATCCCCAAGTCTCTGACTGGGCAATCGTGGAGCTCGATGGAGTCGAACGCCTGAGACGCGTCTTTTCATTCGGCGATTTTGCGCAGGCGTTGGAATTCACGACGAAGGTAGGCGAGCTGGCAGAGGAAGAGGGGCACCACCCTGCGCTGCTGACCGAATGGGGTCGGACGACGGTCACATGGTGGACGCACAAGATCAAGGGCCTACATCCCAACGATTTCGTCATGGCAGCGAAGACGGACGAGCTGTATCAGTCTTGAACCGATGCCCTCTCGAGATCGCACGCGCTACTGCCGCCGTCTGAGCGGGTGCTCGCGCGGCACCTCGGCGAAGACCAGGGCGAGGCCGTCGGGATCGCGGGCGACCATCTCGAAGAGGCCCCACGGCTTCACCTCGGGCTCCTCCTCGATCGGTACGCCCCTCTCCACCAGCCGTTCCCGGACGGCGTGGAGGTCGCGTACCTGGAGGAAGAGGCGAACAGAGTCCGAGGGCGGCTCGGGCAAGGTGCTCGAGACCTCGAGGAGGCCGCCGCCGAGAAAGAAGACGACGCCGCGGGTCCTTCCCTCGCCCCAATCACGGTAGACGGCGAGGCCAAGCGTCTCCTCGTAGAAGCGCAGCGAGCGCTCGAGGTCCTGAGGACGAAGGAGGACGCGGCTCGACACGATCTCCATCCTGCGAGCTTAGCCCCGCGCGCTCACACACAGCTCGTTGGGGCGGCCATCCGGGCCTCCGCCGGCCCCGCCCCGGAGGCGTCCCGAGACTCAGAAGAGTGTCCGCGACCCTGGAGAGGGGTGATTCCGCAAAGGCGATCGAACGCGACCTCACCCACCTGACCTCGTCTCCCCACGCAGATCACGCCGGATCTGGCTCGCGTTGATGTTTGTGTAGGCGGAGATCTCCTTCGAGGAGATCCGCTCCCTCTCCATCCTCTTCGCCTGGGTCAGCACCTGCAGGTAGGCGGACAGGCGCTCCGCCAGACCGGCCCCGATCGTTCTCCTCTCGGCCACCCCCATTCCCCCGCCATGCTCTGCGCTGTGAGAGGCGCATTCTCGCCGATCGATCACGTCGGCGGCTGGACTCGGCACGATGTGAAACTAGAAGATCCCGCCATCTCGCCCCGCACTGCCGTCGCTGCCGGCGACAGCTTCGCCGGCCGAGTTCTGAAGATCCTCAAGAAGCACCAGACGCATTTCCCCTCGACCGTCGTTCCGTCGCCGCCCGCGACCCGGCCTACCACCTCCGCGCGCAGTCAACACGACGCCCGGCGCGATCCGACGCAGCTCTGCAAGGGGCCGGTCGCGGCGCGCAGTGGTTCGCTCCTGCTCGTGTCGACGTGCGTAGCAGTCGCGTTCTTGGTGGAACTGCGACACGCTTCGTACCCGCAGGGAAATCAGCGGGACTGAGCCCGACCACCTACCGCCCGCCGAACAGCCAGCGGCCTACCTCATACGCCCGCCGACTCAAGCCTCGGCGTCCTCAACCTGACGACCGACGGTCGTCATCAGCTACAGCCCGTGAGTTCGACGACGCCGAGGACGCCTAGCTCGCCGCCCGCTCGAGCCCCGTGGTCGCCGCCGCCTCCAGCTTCTGGACGGCGGGTCGCTGCGGCTATTCTTGGATCCCGGGCGACTCGAAAAGCTGCCGGGCGCGATCGGTGCGGCCCGCGGTCGCGCGACCGCTAGTAGGCAGCGGCAAGGGTTGTAGGGCGACACACGAAGATGACGACCACTGACCAGCCCGAGCCGACGGTCGACTTCGAGACTCTCTTCCAGAGCGAGGACCTCCAGCAGCTGCTCGAGGCGGCCGAGGCGACGAGCTCGATCAGGAGCGCGGAGCTGGTGGAGATCCTGGAGGCGCACGCGTTCGACCTGATCGAGGTCGACGCGATCATCCACGAGCTCGAGGCCCGCGGGTTCGAGGTCAGCGAGGACGATCGGGAGACGACGGCCGCGCCCCTCGCCGCCCCCGTCGAGGCGACGACGGATGCGCTCCAGCTCTTCTTGCGCGACGCCGGGCGGCACCCGCTGCTGACGGCCGCGCAGGAGGTCGAGCTCGCCAAGCGGATCGAGCGCGGCGACGAGCAGGCAACGCAGCGCATGATCCAGTCGAACCTGCGTCTTGTCGTCTCGATCGCGAAGAAGTACCGGAACCAAGGGCTTCCCTTCCTCGACCTGATCCAGGAGGGGACGCTCGGCCTGATCCGGGCGGTCGAGAAGTTCGACTGGCGGCGCGGCTACAAGTTCTCGACGTACGCGACCTGGTGGATCCGCCAAGCTGTCGACCGCGCCCTTGCCGAGAAGGCGCGGACGATCCGGATGCCCGTCCACATCGTCGAGCGGCTGCAGAAGATGAACCGCGCCGAGCGGAACCTGCCGACCCGTCTCGGGCGGGAGCCGTCGCTCGAGGAGATCGCCGAGGAGGCGCACCTGCCGATCGAGCAGGCGCGCCAGGTGCGTGCCGCCGCGCGTGCGGCGACGAGTCTCGATCAGCCCGTCGGCGACCAGGAGGACGCCGTCCTGGTCGACTTTGTCGCCGGCGAGGGGCTCCTCCCCGACGAGCAGGTCGAGCTCTCCCTGCGCAGCCAGGCACTGCAGCAGGCGCTCGCCGCGCTCAGCGAGCGCGAACGGCATGTACTCGTGCTCCGCTACGGCCTCGACGACGACGAGCCGAAGACGCTCGAGGAGATCGGCCGCCGGCTCGGCCTGACCCGGGAGCGCATCCGCCAGATCGAGGTCGAAGCGCTGAAACGGCTCGCCAGCCTCCGCGAGATTCAGGCCGTCCCGCACTGAGCCCCCATCGCGGCGGAACGAACTCTTGCTGTCGCCTCGTTCAGGCTGGGCATCGTCTCCCAATCGGAGCCGTTCCACGTCGCGACCAGCGTCCACACCGGTGTCGACTTTCGGCTCTTCTGCGACAAACAGCGCCGGCTCCGCCCCGGCGACAGGCCGCGGGCCAGTCCCGTCCGGTTGGCTCTCGGCGCGAGCGAACCTCCTCTCCTGCGTTGCCTGCCGGTTTCGAGTGCCTTCGCTCCTGCGGGCTCTCCCAGTGCCGTCGCTTGGACTGCCAGGCGCCAAGCGAGGGCGAGTCCCTCCCCCTCACGGGCCTCCGGGGGCGCCGCTCGTCGATCATGAGGGCGGTCTTTCGGCGACGTACACTGGGCCCGCGATGGAGCCTCAGACGCTCACGTGCCGGATCGGGGCCGGTTGGTCGGCCTCGGAGTCGGCTTGGGAGGCCGCGACAGAGGCGGCGCGCGAGGCCCGCGGGGGCGCGCTGGGCCGGGCCGAGGTCGACCTCGCGTTCCTCTTCCTGTCTCCGGCGTTCCTGGACGAGGCGGAGGCGGCCGCCGAGGCCGTGCGCGAGGACCTCGCGCCCCGGCACCTGCTTGGTTGCGTCGCCGAGGGAGTGGTCGCGCGTGTTCGCGAGCTGGAGGAGGGTCCGGCGGTGGCTGTCTGGGCGGGTGCGTTGCCAGGCGCGGAGATCGAGTGCTTCCACGTTGCGGCTGTGCAGACGGACGACGGGATCGCGGTGGCGGGCTTTCCCGAGCTCGAGGACCCGGCGCTCGTCACGGTGCTTGTCGATCCCTTCACGTTCCCGGCCGGGCCATTCCTGGCGAGCCTGAACGAGAGGTATGAGCGGATCCCGCTCGTCGGCGGGATCGCCGTCGGCGGGCAGCGACCTGGCGCGCAGGCGCTGATCCTGGACGACACGGTCCACGCCGAGGGCGCCGTTGGCGCCGT
>JBKOVQ010000256.1:0-5084 GCA_046723985.1 Actinomycetota bacterium
GTGGAATTACCTCGACCTGCTCTACAAGAGTCAGGGCGCCGAGAACTCGGGCTGGGTGACCGATGCGCTGCTCCGTCAGATCGGCGCGTCGATCCCCGGCTTCGACACGGATAAGATGATGGCGGCGCGCTCCTCGCCTGAGGTCGAAGACGCACTCGACGCCTCGAGCCAGCAGGCGAGCGCCGCCCGCGTCACCTCCACGCCGACGTTCTTCGCTGGCCCGACTGGAGGGACGCTCCAGCACATCAACATCACCGCGCTCACCCCCGACGCCTTCCGCCCTACCCTCGACGCGCTCGCGCGATGAGCGATCGCCACCTGCGGGCGGCGATCGCCGTGCTCGCCCTGGCCGGCGCCGCGGTCGCCGCCTACCTCGTGTACTCCCGCTACACGGGTACGCGGCTGGCGTGCACGACCGGCGGCTGCGAGACCGTCCAGCACTCGAAGTACGCGAAGGCGGCAGGCGTTCCCGTCGCAGTCCTGGGGCTCGTCGCGTACCTGGCGGTCTTTGCGACTGCGCTGTCCGCGAGGGTCGAGGCGGCGGCGATCGGCGCCGCGATCGTCCTCGGTGGACTTGCTTTCGGCATCTACCTCATCGTCATTCAGGTCGCGGTCATCGACGCGATCTGCCAGTGGTGCCTGGCGAGCGACGTGATCCTCGCGCTGCTTGCCGTCCTCTGCGCCGAGCGGCTGCGACGGATTGCGGCAAGGCCGCAGCCCGGTTCCGGGCCGCCACCGATGGCAGTAGCGAGCTGACCGCCCACAGTCCACCTATGGCAAAGCTCTGCACCCTCTCTGTCGTGGCCGGGGACGACGAGCGGTGTCCGCGCGGATGGTGCGCATTCTGGGAGCGCGGCGGCGCGGTCGTCGAGCCCGGTTGCGCGATCGAACGGCTGGGCATTCCTCTCGACGAGCCGCACCTCGCGCGCTACCTGCTCGACGTGCGCCGTGAGCTGGAGAGCCTGCGGGACGCCGAGTCGGCCAAGGCGGCCGCCGAACACCTGGCGGCCCTCGCGCCGCCGGACATCGCGGAAGCCTAGACTGCTCGACTTTTCGTCGGTGCCGGGCTTTGCCCTGGCACCGACTGCGAACTCAAGCTGCGACGAGCTCCCCGGGCCGCACCTCGGCCAGCAGCGCATCGACCAACACCAGCGTCCGCTCGCGCAGCTCGTCGTCGAGGAGCCGGCCGTCCTCCGCCAGCCTGACATGAGCACGAGGGACCGCGAGCTCGGCGTCGACGACCCTCGCGCCGGCGGTTCGGAGCACCTTTCGGAGCTCCGCCTGCGCCCACACGCCGCCGAAGGAGCCAGTGCTCGTGCCGATCACCACGACCGGCTTGTTCATGAGCGACGAAGCCCGGCGCGGCCGCGAGGCCCAGTCGATCGCGTTCTTCAGCTGGCCGGGGACTGATGCGTTGTACTCGGGCGTGGCGATCAGGATCGCGTCCGCACGGGCCACCGCGTCGCGCAGCCGCTGGACGACCGGATCGGTCTCCTCGCCGTCGTCGTCCTCGTCGTACGGCGGCACCTCCTTCAGCTCGGAGTACAGCTCGAGCTCGGTGCCGAGCGGCAGCAGCTCTGCCGCCTCGAGCAGGAGCCTGCGGTTGTGCGACTCCCGCCGCAGGCTCCCGCTGATTCCGAGGATCTTCACGGTCGTTATGCCTGCGCCTTCGCCAGCTCGAGGTCGGCGGTGAGCGTGACCTCGTTGTCGAGGATCGAACCGCCGCCCGGGAGCTCCATGTTCCACCTCATCCCGAAGGATGTCCGGTCGATGACCGTCTCCAGGTGAAGGCCGATCTTCTCGCCGGCGGGCCCTGCGACCGGACCCGCGATCGAGCCGGTCAACGTTACCGGCTGCTTCACGCCCCGGATCTCGAGCTCGCCCTCGACGACGACCTGGTCGCCGTCGCGACGGATGTCGGTCGACGCGAACGAGACGCGTGGGTAGCGCTCTGCGTCGAAGAAGTCGGGCGAGAGCAGATGGCCCTCGAGGTTCTCGTCCTGCACGGTGATGCTCGCGACGTCGGCCGAGCCGGCGAGCAGCCCGGCGTCGAGAACGGCGTCGAAGTCGGCCAGACCGCCCTTGAACAGCGACACGCCGCTGTGGCGGACCGAATACGACACGGACGAGTGCGTCTTGTCGAGCGTCCACGTCCCGGTCGGGAGTGCCTGCTCGGTGAGTGTGGTCGTCATGGTTCTGTTCTCCTCCATTCGCTACAATTACTTGCGGCCGCAAACAACAGTAGCAGATAAACGTGACTAGTCAAGTATTGACCCCGCAAGCTTCTCTGACCGCGTTCTCGCGTCTCCTACGTGCGCACTCGACGCTCTGGCGCGAGCTCTCCGCACGGCTCGTCACCGACCACGGCCTGACGATCAACGACTACGAGGCCCTCCTGCACCTGTCCCACGCCGAGAACGGATCGCTGCGTCGCGTCGACCTCGCCGAGCGCCTGATGCTCACCCCCTCCGGCGTCACCCGGCTGCTCGACGGCCTCGAGGGGGACGGCTGGGTGAAGAAGGGACAGTGCGACAGCGACGCCCGCGTCACGTACGCGGTGCTCACCGACGAGGGTCGCGAACGGCTCGAGTCGGCCGCCCGCACGCACGTCGCCCAGGTCTGCGAGATCTTCGAGGAGCGTTTCTCCGCAGACGAGCTCGACACGCTCGGCGAGCTGCTCGGGCGCCTGCCCGATGTCTCCGGGCACGGCGAGAGCTGCTCACCCTAGGGGCGGAGCGGGAGCAGCGAGCGCGGCGTCGGCTGGAGCCGTAACCGTTCGACGCCCGTCGGCACGTCACGCTCGCCGGCAGCGAGCCACGCGACGACGTCGACGTCCTCGCGCACGGGGAGCGCTGGGAAGTCGTTCTCGGCGTGCTCGGTGACGAAACGGGCAAGAACGCTCTCGCCGAGGGCGGCCTCGACTGCGTCGACGTCGGCGGGCGTAGAGCAGATCGCGACGGTGAGCACCCCGTCGCGTTCCGGCGCGCCGACAGGCGGACGTCGCGCCGGATCGACCTCCAGCGCCGAGCCCTCGGCCGCAGGCCGGAGAAGCAACACGTTGTCGCTGTCCACCATCGTCGCGTTCGCCGCCGGCCCGTGAGCACGCCACACTGGGCCGCCGTAGAAGGCGCGCAACGCCGGCGCACGGCTTGCCAGATCGGCAAAGCCACGCAGCCAGACGAACTGATCCGGATCGTCGAGGTCGCGAAACGTCCCCAGGATCCGCATGCCGAGCGCCTCCTGCGACTCGACGAACTCGCGGTCGAAGAGCTCGATCAGCGTCTCCCGCCGGCCGGGCTTCAGCGTGTAGCGACGGAGCTCGACGACGCCGGTCACGGGCGCCGCGCGCGCACGAGCGTGTCGATTGCGTCGCGATCGCCCTCGACCGGCCGAAGCACCGCTTCCGCCTTCTCGATCTCCAGGCCGTCGAGCTCGGCGGCGACGTCCTCGGGCGTGAAGAGAACGCGCGGATCCTTCGGCCCGCCGGAGCCGGAGGCCACGTTGTCCGAATGGTGGCCGACGACGAGCATCGTCCCCCCGTCGGCGACTGCTTCGGCCGCCCGCCGCGTGATCGGCCGCAGCTCCTCGGGCGAAAGCTGGAGGTAGAGCACCACCACCAGGTCGAACGCATGCGGGGACGGTTCCCATTCCCGCAGATCGGCCTCGACCCACTCGACCTCGGCGCCGCGTTCGGCGGCAAGCGCTCGGGCCTGCTCGAGCGCGACGTCCGAGAAGTCCGCAGCGACCACCGACCAGCCCTGCTGTGCGAGCCATACCGCATTGCGCCCCGAGCCGCACGCCAGGTCGAGCGCGCGTCCCGGGGGCAGGCCGGCAACCTCGGCGACCAGAAACCGGTTCGGCTCCGCGCCGAAGAGCAGACCGGCCTCACCATGCTTGCGATTCCAGGCCTCGCGCTGCATCGCCGCATTCTCGTGCAGAGTGGCGCCGTGCCGCACTGGCTCGAGATCACGCTCGTCGCCCTCCACGTCCTCGGTGCCGCCGTCTGGGTCGGCGGCACGATCGCGCTCACCTTCATCGCCGTCCCCGCGATCCGGATCCTGACCGGCGAGCCGCGCCAGACGGCAATGCGCCGGCTCGGGGAACGCTGGCGGCCGATCGGCTGGACGGCGCTGCTGGTGATGGTCGCGACCGGCGCGCCGCTCGCATCACATGTCCTCCCGGACAGCGACGAGGCCGCCAAGGCGGTTTTCGCCGTGAAGATGTGCCTGTTCGCGGCACTCCTGGTCTTCGCCTACCTGCACGACTTCGTGCTCGGCCCGAAGGTCGCACGGGAGATCCGCGAGGGACGCCCGCCGCTGAGTCGCACTCGCCTGGTCGTCGTGGGCTGGGCGTCGTTTACCCTTACTGTCACTATTCCGATACTCGGAGTCGTCCTTGCAGAGACCGCCTGATGTCAGCCCTAGTCGGACATCGCCACGCGGCGGCGATACCGGACCGGCCACGAAGGGCTCGTCGACCGCGTCGTTCGCGGTGGTCGGTCGCGCTCCGACCGAGTCGCTCGAGCGGTTCGTCGGCCTCCTCCGGACCGCGCTCGGCAACGAGGGTCTGACGGAGACGAACGACGCCGACTCGGCCGACCTCGTGATCAACGTCGTCGGCGCCGAGAACGCGAAGCCGTTCCGCCGCAAGTCTCGGGGCACGTTCGTCGTCGGCCTCTACGAGCGCGAGAGCCACTCGCTTCCCGAGGACTACCCGATGCTCGTCCGTGCGCTCGCCAACATCGCCCTCTGCTACGTGCCGGGTGAAGGCGCCTGGTTCACCACGATGGAGCGCGGTCACTACGGCGATACCGCCGAACAAAGCGATGAGGCGCTCGCCGCGGCAGTCGTCCAGCGGCTGCTGCCGCTCGCCCGGTCGCGGCTCGTGATCGACAACGAGTTCGTCACCGACCTCGAGCCGGAGCTCTGGGACGGCGACGAGAACACGGAGGAGATCATCGCCGCCGGCGCCCGGCTCGGCGATCTCGACCTCCTGCCGTCACCGTTTCCGATCGAGGACCTGTTGAACGAGCGTGAGCTCCGCCACGTCAAGCGCCTGTACGGGATCGGCGGCCTCTCGTACGG
>JBKOVQ010000106.1:0-12945 GCA_046723985.1 Actinomycetota bacterium
GACGGAGACAGCCGATCCGATCCAGTCGACCGCCAGGATCGTCAGCGACGCGCCGACAACCAGGCCGATCGCGATCACGGCGAGACCGTGGCCGTCGACGCTCGCCTGCGCCAGGTTGGCGGTCTGATGCGTCAGCGCCGACGACGTCGAGGCGACTCCGACGGCGATCGCCGACCACGGCGTGAGCACGAGCGTCGTGGTGACGAGCTGCAGCCGCTTTGGGTCGAGCGCAATCGCCAGCGCCAGCCCGAAGAAGAACGCGATCCAGCTCCCGCGGCTGTACGTGAAGTACAGGACGAGCATGAAGATCACCGTCGACCCGGCGGCGAGGCAGCGGATCAGCGAACCGCTGCGGGCGGCGAGGCCGAGCGCGAGCAGCCCGCCCATGGCTGCGAGGATCCCAAGTCCGTTCCAGTAGCCGACCGGAGCGGTGAGGCGGTAGCCCGAGATCGGCTCGAACCTGCCCAACTGATCGGGAAAGAGCCTCGTCAGCAGGGCGTACGTCACGACGACCGTAGAGCCGAACCACAGCCCGACGATCAGCGACGCGACCGACCGTTTCCGGACGAGCAGCACGCCCGCGGCCGCTGCTGCGAGGTAGACGAGCATGCGCTCGCACTCCTGGACGGTGAGCGGGAAGCTGTCCGTCCAGACGAGCGAGAGCGCGATCCAGCCGGTGAGAGCGGCGAGCGCGCCCACGAACAGCACCTCCAGGCGGCCGAGCTCGACCGGGACGCCGGCGGCGAGCGCGAGCGCGGCGAGAGCGAGCAGCGCCAGGCTTCCCCAGCCCCAGGTAACCGGGAAATACCCGCCGTTGGCGATGCCAAGGGCGCCGACGCTGGCGCAGGCCGCGAGACCGAGCGGAATCCCTGCGAATGTCAGGATGCGGGTTAGGGACGCTCGGAACGCGGGTACGTGCGGGCGAACGGCAGTGACCTCGGCCATCTGTCACAGCGTAGGGCAATCCGGCGCGGGCACAATCACCAGGTTCGGGATCGCGGAACCGGTGTGCGTGCCGCTTCCGGTGCGGCAAAGGGTGTTTGACAGCGCGGCCGGAGGTCGTCATAGGATACGCACCTTCAAGGCCCTCCCCGGCCCCCGGACTGTGGCAGTGCGGTCCGATGCAGGGGTTTAACTGCCGGTAGCGAAGCCGGCCCTGCGCCCTCTAATCGACACCGCCCAGTTGCCGATACAGAGACTCATGTGGCGTTTCCCGATCGCGCTTGCCACGATCGCGGTCCTCGCTGTCGTCGGCGCGATGGCCGTTGCGAGCGGCGCCGCCACCTCGAAGAGCGCGATCGCGGCCGCCCGCTCGGCCGGAATGACCAGCCTCCCGCAACTCCAGACCCAGGTCCTGGCCGAGATCAACGACCTCCGCCGCAAACAGGGCCTCGTCCCTCTCAGGCTCAGCACGGCGCTCCGGTCAGCCGCCTGCGAGCAGTCTCGGTCGATGGCCGAGCACGGCTTCTTCGGGCACGAGTCCTACGGCGGCTCGCCCTTCTGGAAGCGCGTCGCCGCGAGGTACGCCGCGCGCGGAGGGGCCTGGAGCGTCGGCGAGAACCTCGTCTGGCGCTCGCCCGCACTGAACGCGCAGACCGCGCTGGAGCTCTGGATCGAGAGCCCGGAGCACAAGAAGAACCTCCTTTCGCCGGCCTGGCGCGAGATCGGCCTGTCTGCCGTGCACGTGGCGTCGGCTCCAGGGGTCTACGAAGGCCGGGCCGTCACCATCCTCACGGCCGACTTCGGCGTCCGCCGCTAGGAGGCGTCGGCGCTCGACGAGCCGAGGGCGAGTGCCTCCAGCGCGAGCTGCGCTGCCGTGAGGCGCAGCACTCGGACACGGTACCGCCGCTCCCCGAGACGCCGGCAGAAAGCCGGCCGCGACGAATTTGTCTCAGCGTGGCCGGTGCCCTGCCAGACGCGGCGGAGCCGCGTCGGCAGAATCTCGCCAGGATGACCACCGAGCGTCGTGAGCGGCCGCCGGTTGCCGCCGTTGTCCTGGCTGCGGGAGCGGCCACCCGCTTCGGCTCCCCGAAGCAGGAGCTGATGCTCCACGATGTCCTGGGCCGCTTGCGGCTGAGCCGAGAAATCGGAGAGATCGTCGTCGTCGCCGGTGCGTACGACCTGGCAACGGACGAGCGCGTCGTCCGTTGCCCGGAGTGGGAGCTCGGCCCCGGCGCGTCGCTTCGCTGCGGGCTCCGTGCGCTCGCCGCTGGGACGCCGGCCGCAGCGGTCGTCCTCGCCGACGGCCCCGACCTCGCGCCGGCGGCGGTCGACCGGGTGGTCGAGGCGTGGCGGTCAGGAGCGGGCGACGTCCTCGCCGCGTCGTACGGCGGCGGGCGCGGGCATCCGGTCGTGCTCTCCCGGACGGTCTGGGAGCTGGTGCCCGACGAAGGTGCGCGCGCGCTCGTCCCCGTGCTCGTCCCCTGCGACGACCTGGGCGACCCGGGCGACGTCGACCGGCCCGACGACCTGCCCGAGCGGCTCCGCAGTCGCTGACAACCGAAAGCCGCTCGTGCCCCGCATGGGGCGCGGCCGGCCGCCTATCGCTGCCGACTCGAGCTACGGACTAGTCGAGCCTTGCACCAGGCAACTCCTGGCCTTGGCGGTTCCCGCGCGGAGCGCGAGCGCGTGGCCGGGCTTTGCCCGGCCACGCTGCGATTTCGCTAACTCAGAGCGGTGTTCGCAGGGCCGCGAGCTTCTGCTTCAGCTCAGCCGGCATCTCCTCCGAGCAGGCCTGGCGGACGAAGATCCGCAGGCTCTCCTCGAAGCGGTAGCGCTTGCGGCAGTACCCACAGCCCTCGAGATGCTTCTCGGCCTCGGCGCGCTCGGAGTCGTCGAGCTCGCGGTCGAGGTACGGCTGCATCCACTCTTCGCACTGTTCGCAGAGATCGTCGTACTGCACGGTCATCCTCCGACAGTCTGATCGGCGAGCGCGGTCTTGAGGATACGCCGACCACGATGCAGACGTGACATGACGGTGCCGATCGGGATGTCCAGGATCTGGGCTGCGTCCTGGTAGGTGAAGTCCCCGATGTCGACCAGGACGACCACGTCGCGGAAGTCGTGCGGCACCGCCGAGAGGGCGGACACGACGTCGTCCTGCGAGAGCCGATCGACGACGAGGTCCTGGTCCGAACGCGGCTCGCGGGAGGCCTCCTCGAGCTTGTTGTAGAGAAAGTAGTCGCCTTCCTCGAGCGGCTGCATCTCCGGTGCGCGCTGCCGGCGCCGCCCGCGGTCGATGTTCAGGTTCGTGAGGATCCGGAGGAGCCAGGCGCGGAGGTTCGTGCCGGGCGTGTAGGACTGCCAGCTCCGAAACGCCCGCGCGTACGTCTCCTGCATCAGATCCTCTGCCTCCTCACGGCTGCCGACGAGCCTCCTCGCCACCCGGTACACCTGATCGGAAAGCTCAAGCGCTTCCTCCTCGAACCGCACGCGGTCGCGTGCCTCCGTTGCCAGTCGCCGGGGCTCGGTGGGGGTGACCTCGCTCACGCGCCCACCCTAGCAACGCCTTCGCAAACCCTGCAACGAGCGGGCTCGGCGGCCTATTCCCGTTACTGATCGCCGCCTCTCGGGTAGAGGTAGGGCATGCGTGGATACGAGGTTGTGACCAGCGACGACCGTGTCATCGGCAAGGTCCTGGACGTGCGCCACGGCTTCCTGATCGTGGAGTCGGGCCGGGTGCGCAAGACACGGCATCCGGTGCCGCGCGAGTTCGTGCACGTCGTCGACGAGGGTGCGAAGGCGTTCGTCACCGTCCCGCGGGGGATCCTGACGGACGCGCCGAAGGCCGACCGGAACGGCGACTTCGACCGCAACGAGGCGGCCAGACACTTCGGCCTGGCGGAGTCCTACCTCCAGCCGCCGGCCGCGGGCGAGGGCGAGGCGCTCCCGCACGACCCCGCGTGGGATGCAGACCGGGACTCGATCGCGGCCGGCCGGCCGGCCCCGGAGCACCGGAGGGCCGAGATCCGCAAGCGCATGCGACCGGGGTTCCCCGACGAGCACCACCACAGTTCGACCGCGCTGTTCGGCGACCGGCGATTCGACGACCGCCGGGTGAGGAACGACTAGACCGCTGCGAGCTCGCGGAAGCCGCCGCGCGCGAGTCCCGCGAGGATCGCCTCACGGTTTGTGCGGTCGTCGTCCCAGGAAAGCGTGACCTGCCCCATGAGATTCGCAGTCGCCGACTCGATGCCCTCGACGCCTTCGAGCACCTTGCCGAGGCGCATCACGCACCGCTCGCAGCGGATGCCGCTGACCCGGATCGTCTCGGTGAGAACCGTCATCGGCGTACTAGCCTAACGTCCGCTCGAGGACGTCCCGCAGAACCGCTTCGATCCCATAGGTTTGGGCGACCTCGAGCTGGCGCTCTGCCTCGGCGCGACCGTCGAGCACGAGCCGCGCGAGCTCTCGGTCCTCGCCTTCGAGGAGGGGGTCGATCCGCGCGGCCAGTGCCTGCACCTCGGCCGGGTCGGGCGGGCGGCGGGAGGCCTCGTCGCGCCGCCGGGCGTACAGCCGACGATCGTACGGCTCCTCAACAGTGCCCTGCACCGTGAGGACGAGCGCGCGGACGATCGCGGCGAAGCCGGCCGTGCGGCGCACGTCGGTCTGCATGTCCATCACGCGCACCTCGAGGGTCCCGTACTCCGGGCGCGGCCAGGCGTCCCAGTGCCGACGGGTCGAGTCTCCGCCGGTGGTCGCACGCCAGTCGTCCCAGCTTCCGAGCACCGGCGGGGTGCCGCCCGTCGGCATCAGCAGGAGCCGCTCGGCGCGCTCCGACCGGCGCCCCGTATCGCCGCCCTCGGCGAGCGGAGAATTGGCCGAGAGCGCAAGCAGGACCGGAAGCCACGGCACGACGCCTTCGTAGCCGCGCAGGGCGGTCTCGTCGTCCGGGATCGAAACGTGGACGTGCAGGCCGCAGACGAGCTGCTGCCACATCGGCTCCCCGACCGACACGAACAGCTGCTCGTACCTGGGGAGCGGGACGATCTCCTGGTCCCGGCCGCGCGCGAGCGGGTGACTTCCCGCGGCGTACAGCCGCAGCCCGTGCGCTGCTGCCCGGCCGTCGATCTCGGCCCGTATCTGGGACAGCACGGCGAGGACGGCTGCTCCGTCGGGCAGGACGGGCGTCGCGATCTCGACCAGGCTCTCGAAGACCTCGGGCTTCACTCCTTCGTCCGGCTCGCCGACGACGAGGGAGAAGCCGGGTTTGACGTCGAGCGCCTGCGCGTCGACGAAGAAGAGCTCCTCCTCGACGCCGAGCGTCCACGGCTCGGCGCGTCCGAACCTGCCGCGCTCGGCTTCGCCTCTCACTTCCCGCGGACGCCGTGCACCGGCCGCCCGGCCGCCTCCCACGCGTAGTACGAGGCGCTGGGACCAAACGACCGCTCGTAGGACACCACCCGCGGGTTCCGCCCGACCTCCTTGGCGCGCTCGGCGTGGCGGAGCAGGTTCGGGTCGTCGCGTTGCTCCCAGACGAGGATCAGGTGCGCTGCCGTCATGAACTCCGCCACGAAGCTGCACTCCGGAGCCGGACACGGAAACGGATCGGTTGCGACACAGAACCAGCCTGCGTGGTCGGAGTCGTCGTCGTCGGTCCAGAGCTCCTCCGCGTCCTCGAGCTCGAGCTCCTCGAGCAGCAGCTCGCCGTAGTCTCGTTCCTGCTCGGCCACGTGCTCACCCTAGAAAAATCGAAGGCCCCCGGGCAGGCGATCGGGGGCCTTCGTCCTGTCCGCCGCGCCGCGCCGGCGAAAGGCGGCTGCGGCGGCTCTTAACCCCGGGCAGGGGGTCCTTCGGCGGCTAGCCGCTCGGCGTGCCGGGCTGCCGCCCGAGCTTCACGTCGACCTCCTTCTTCTTGCCGTTCCGGTAGACGACGAGCTGCACGGTCTCGCCCGGCTTTTTCGCGGCGACGATGTCGCGGAGCTTGCCCAGGGAGGCGACTGGGTTGCCGTCGGCCTCGACGAGAATGTCGCCGCCGAGGTTGTAGCTCTCGCCGGCGAGGACAACCTGGGTCGTTCCGCCCTCGAGCCCCGCCTTCGCCGCGCCGCTGTCGGGCTCCACGCTCTGGACGAGCAGGCCGTGCGAGACCGTGAGCCGGAACACCCGGGCCAGGTCGCGCGTGATCGGCACGGCGCTGATGCCGAGGAAGGCGCGGTCGATGTGACCCTGCCGGATCAGCTGCGCGACCACGGTCTTGACCGTGTTCGACGGGATCGCAAAGCCGACGCCGACGTTGCCGCTCGAGACGCTGTTGTCCCCGGTCTCGATCTGCGAGTTGACGCCGATCACTTCGCCTCGGCGGTTGAGAAGGGGACCGCCGGAGTTGCCGTGGTTGATCGCCGCGTCGGTCTGGATGACGTGGTCGATCGTGTAGCCGTTGGGTGCGGTGATCGCACGCTGGATCGCGCTGATAATCCCGGCGGTCACGGTCCGGTCGAGCCCGAATGGGTTCCCGATCGCGACGACCGGGTCGCCGACCTGCATCTCGTCGGAGTCGCCCAGCGGAAGCGGCGTCAGCGCCCTTGAGCTGGCGTCGATCTTGAGGACGGCGAGGTCGCTCGACGGGTCGCTGCCCTGGACGGTGGCCTTCATGCTGGCGCCGTTCGAGAAGCTCACCCGCACCTGCTTGGCGCCCTGGATCACGTGGTAGTTCGTGACGATGTGACCGGCCTTGTCGACGACGAAGCCGGAACCGAGCGACTGCTCCTGCTGTCGCTGCCGCTGCGGGAACAACGGGCTACTGAAGAACGGGTCGGGCGCCACGTTCACGACCGTCGTCGAGGTCACCTGCACCACGCCGGGGGCGGTGCGTCGGTAGATGTCGTTGATCGAGAGCGCTCGGCCGGGGGCGGACGCCGCCGCCGGCGACGCCCCCGCCTGGACCTCCCGCACCGTCGTCGTTCCCCCTCCGAACGCGCCGAACGCGGCGGCGCCCCCGAGCGCGAGCCCCGCACCGAGCACGCCGGCCGCGAGCAACCCGGCGCCGGCGAGGATGCGCGTGCGTCCCACCACGCTCGTCCTTATAGCCCCGGGCATGTTGAGGCCCGGTAGCGCCTGCGTTAAGGGTCTGTTGCGCCTAGCGCGACGCGGGCGGGACGATCCTCACCGGCGCGTCGAAGTCCGTGTAGCGGTGCCGCATGAAGTGCGCCTGGGCGGTCATCCGTAGGGCGAGCAGCCGCCCCGTCACCGGATCGATGGAGAGGACGAACCACGCGGGGAGGCGGGAATCGTAGAACGACGCGAGCTCAACCCTGCGTCCGCCTACCGTCGCCGTCCCGAGCAGACGTGCGTTCGTCCGTGGGTCCGACCCCCAGAACGGCTGGGGTTGTCTGATCGGCTCCGTCTGCGACCGCTCCCAGCGGCCACCGGGGAGCTTGTCCCAGCGGGTGCTGCCGATCACCACCGCCTTCGGGCCGTTGACGATCGAGTAGGCGAGACGGTCAGGGGCGGCGAGCTCGTACGTCGTGGTGATCGCGTTCGTCGCACTGGAGGCGAGGTGCTCGTGGATGACGACCGACCGCAGCGCGCGAAAAACGTGGTCTGCGCGCGTGACGAACGGGTCGGCCGCCGGCGCGGGCCACCGGCGCGGGAGGGTGAAGCGGACGGTCGCAGGCTTCACGCCCGGCCCTTCCAGGCGGACGTCGACCCGGCGCGGCGGGGCGGGCAGCGGGATCGTCCGGGCGTAGCAGCCGGGCCCACAGGATGTAGTCCTGCCGCCTGCGACGCGGACGTGAAGACCGTCGATCCCGTTCCCGTCCTCGCCGAGCACCGTCACCCGGACGGCAACGCTCTTCCCCCGCGGGGACGCGGCGAGCCCGACCGCGACGTCGTCGTCCTCGCCAGCGAGCACGACCGCATCGGCGGGCGGCGGCGCCGGCCGGGCGGCTCTTGCAGCCGGGGCGGCGATCGCGCGCGAGGGCGGGCGGAGATCGGTCAGCACCGCGATCGCCACGACCAGCGCCGCGAGCAGGGCGGTTTCGGCGGCGAGACCCGCCTGTGCAAACCGGCGGCGGTGCCACCAGGCGAGCAAGAGGACAGCGGCCAGCAAACCCGTCTTGACCAGGACCGCCCTCCCGTACGAGGTGTGCACGACGGATGCCAGCGAGGGGATGGCCGCTATCGCGCGGGGAATCGCTGCCGCACCGAGCACCACAACGGCCGCGAGTGCGACGGTCGGAAAGCGCCGGCGGGCCCGGCTCCCCCCGGCGACGAACAGGACGAGCCCGCCGATCCAGACTGCGGCCGCCACGACGTGGACGAAGTCCGCGAGGGCGATCAACCACCGTAGGTGACGCGGATCGAGAGCATGGCCGCCGAGGGTCGGCGCCGCGAGCTCGAGCACGCCTGCGAGCGAGGCGACCAGCGCGAGTGGAGAAAGCACGATCGATGCGAGCGCGCCCGCCACGCCGACGGCGGCGACGATCACCGCAGCCTCGGTGACACGCCCGAAGCGGGTGGCGTCGGCGCCCGGCTCGAGCGCTAAGAGCCCGAAGCCGCCGCCTGCGACCAGCAGCAGCGCACCTGCGACGACTGCCGTCTCTACCCGTCGGCGCGTCGGCTCGAGCAGGAACCGTCCAGTCACGGCCGCGCCGCCGGCGACGAGGACGCCGGCGAGGAAGAGGAAGCGGAGGACGATTGCGGAGAGAGACGTGCCGCCGCCGGCGGAGAGCGTGGGGACCGGTCTGGGCAAGCCGGTGCCGACGGCGAACGCGAGGACACCCGTGATCAGGTGCCCGTCGTCCGAGACGACCCGCCAGCGGACGGTGTACGCGCCGCGGTGCAGGCCCGGCCGGAGTGGAAGCACGAGCGCCCGATCGTTCCCCGGCAACCGGTGGGACGGGCCGGCAAGCACCGACCGTCCCCGGGCGTCGATCACACGGTCGCCGCCGGCGGGACGGATCTCGTCGTTGAAGAGGAGCTTGACGTCCTGCGGAGCGGTGGCGAGCACGGCGCCGTCGGCCGGCTTCGAGCCGACGAGGCGCGCGTGCGCCGCCGCCCCCGCCGGGAAGGCAAGCGCGAGGAGCAGCGCCGGAGCGAGCGCGCGCCGCAGTCGGCTACGTGCTGTGCGGGAGGACGAGGACGTAGAGGTCGGGCGCGGCCGGGGCGAATCCGCGCCGTCGGTAGAAGGAGAGGGCGCGCTCGTTGCCGGACTCGACGACGATCTCGAGCCGGTCGGCACCTGCCGCGATTGCGTAGCCCTCTGCCCACTCGAGCAGCTGCCCGCCGATTCCCTCCGCCTCGTGGGCCGGATGCACACAGAGCTGTTCGACCCGGAAGGCATCGTCGGTTTCGTCAAGGGCGACGTAGCCCGCCGGCTCGCCGCCGAGCTCGGCGACGAAGACGGTCGTGCGGGTGAGCGTCGCGATCGTCCGGTCGTCGTCCTGCTCCCCAAAGGCGAGCTTCGCGACCCCGAACAGCGGCCCCTCGTCCTCCCGGCGGAAGGGCCGCATCGTCACCTTGCGGTACGGCACTGCGGGGATTGATGCTACCCCGAAACGACCCGCTGAAAGGAGCACGATGGGCTACGCGTTCGGCTCGCTCGACGAACTCGGCGAGGGATACGGATTCCGCAAGATCCGGCACGCACTGGGCGTCACCGCGTTCGGCGCGAACGCGGTGGTGATGCCGCCCGGGTACGAGGGCTTCCTCCACTACCACGACATCCAGGACGAGCTCTACTTCGTCCACCGCGGCACGGCGCGGTTCGAGGTGGACGGCGAGGTGCGCGAGCTCGGCCCCGGCGGCCTCATCCACGTCGAGTCGACGACGCCGCGGCGATTCTCGAACGTGGGCGACGAGGACTTGGTCGTGGTCGTCGTCGGCGGCAAGGGCGGTTACGTCGAGCGGGACGGCCACCTCGTCGACCCGGACCGAGACCTGGAGCGGCGGCGGGCATTCGGCTCGTGACCGCCGGCGAACGGCGCCGGGTCTGCCTTCGCTGCCTCGCTCGGGCGTGTTTCGAAACCGGCAGCCCGGTTATGCGGCAGGGTGACTACGAACGGCGACGGAAGGGGGTTGCCCATGCCGCTCGATACGAAGGAGCAGCTCTACCGCGAGGCGAAGCGCCTCGGCATCAGGGGCGGTCGAAGATGAGCAAGGGCCAGCTGAAGGCCGCCATCTCCCGCCACCGCATGTAACCGATCGTTTCTCGGCCTAACCGGAATCCTCGGCGTGGCGGAGGTTGAGCACCGCCCAGCCGGAGAGCAGCAGGATCAGCCCGGCGGCGACGAGGTAGGCGGTCCCGACGTGCGAGGGCTGCCCGGCGAGCAACCCGCGGTCGGCCTCGAGCAGCTGCGTGATCGGATTGCCGGTCGCGACCGCGTGGATCCAGCCCTGGAGCAGCTTCAGCGGGACGTACACGGGCGCGAAGAAGAGGAGCAGGAACACGGGCGTCTGCATGATCGGCCCGGCCTGCACCGACTGAAAACGCATCGCGATCCCGCACGCCCAGCACAGGAAGGCGAGGTTGACCATGATCGCCAGCAGCCAGAGGCCGACCAGGTCGACGGCCGAGCCCTTCACCTTCATTCCGGCGATCAGGGCGACGGCTGTCACCGCGACCGAGGTGATCAACCAGCGGACGAACGCGCCGATCGCGTAGCCGGCGATCACGCCGCTGCGACGGGTAGCGGCGAGCATCAGGCGCCGCGAGAACCCGTACTCGAAGTCGCGCGCGATCCCGAACCCAGTGAAGACGCCACCGAACGCGGCCGACTGGAGCAATACGAAGCAGAACTGGAAGCCGGCGTAGCCCGGCGGGTAGTCGAAGCCCGGGATGTGCCGCAGTCGTGAGAGCCCGCCGGCGAAGGCGACGAAGTTGAGCAGCGGGAAGACCATCCCGGGGATCAGCAGCGACGGGTTATGAAGGACGTTGTGGATCGTCCGCCAGCCGACCGCGAGCGCGACGTTGCGGAAGTCGCGGACGGCCGTCACGTGCGCGTCATCCTCGTGCGGAGCGCGAATCCGGATGCGAGCAGCGCGAGCCCGATCAGGACGCCCGAGATCGCGAAGGCAAGGCCGAGCGCCTCGCCGTTCCAGCCCTCGATGATCAGGCTGCGCAGGCCCTCGATCAGGTACGAGACCGGGTTCACGGTCGCGAGCCAGCGGAACCAGCCCGCCTCGATCAGGTTGCGGGGGAGGTTCATCGACGAGACCAGCAGGAAGACGAACAGCACCGGGAACAGACCCTGGACGGCCTCGCCGGAGCCGGTGCGGAGGGCCATGAAGACGCCCGCCGCGCCAAAGCCGATCGCGATCGCGATCGCAAGGCCCAGGAGCACGACCACGCCCGCCGCGCCGGCCGCCGGGTGCACGCCGACCGTGTACGCGACGAGTACGTAGACGAGCGCCTGGAGCAGCGCGACGAAGGCGACGCCCGCGAGCTGGCCAAGGACGAGCGCGACGCCCCGCACGGGCGTGAGCGAGAGACGGCTAAGGAAGCCGGTCTGGATGTCGCGGGCGAGGTCGGTGCCGGCGTTCATCGTCGCGAACAGCGCTCCCTGTATGAACGGGATCGCCAGTGCGAACGCGATGAACCGGTCAGTCGGGAACCCGGGGATCGCGGTCGCCGGCTGCAGCCCGCCGGAGTTCACCGCGAGCAGGCCGAGCGGGAAGACGATCGGCGCGATCACGTTCGCCGGCTGCCTGGCCTGGCGCACGACCGAGCGGCGGGCGAGGTGGAAGACCTGGCCGGCGGTGTCGCTCACCTGCGCGCAGGCTCCGGCTCGGGGCCGGCGTGGGCCTCGGCCGCCGCGCCCTCCAGCGTCCGCCCCGTCTTCTCGAGGAAGACGTCGTCGAGCGACGGTGCGTGCAGCTGGAGGTTCGCCACCGGCAGGCCCTCGGAGTCGAGGGCGCGGACGATCTCGGCCAGGTCGAGGTCGCCGTGGGCACACCGGACGGCGACGCTGTCGGGCGACACCTGGACGAGCTCGCCAAAGCGGCGGAGGATCTCGGCCACGCGGATCCGCTGCTCCGGGTCGGCGGGTGTGATCTCCACCGTCGGGCGGCCGATCTGCGCCTTCAGCTCGGCCGGCGTTCCCTCCGCGACGATGTGCCCGTGGTCGATGATCCCGACCCGGTCGGCGAGGACGTCCGCCTCCTCCAGGTACTGGGTGGTCAGGAAGACGGTCACCCCTTCTTCCTTCGCCAGGCGGCCGACCTCGCCCCAGAGGGCGCTCCGGCTCTGCGGGTCGAGGCCGGTGGTCGGCTCGTCGAGGAAGAGGATCCGCGGGCGGTGGACGAGAGCCAGGGCGAGGTCGAGACGGCGCTTCATCCCGCCCGAGTACGTTCGGACCTTCCGGTCGGCGGCGAGCGTGAGCCCGACCCGTTCCAGCAACTCCTCGCCGCGGCGCGCGCGCTCGTGCCGGGGGATGCCGTGCAGCGCCGTCTGGAGTCGGATGTGGTCGCGGCCGGTCAGCAGCGGGTCGAGCGCTGCTTCCTGGAGCGCGGCGCCGATCGCCCGGCGCACCTCGGGGCCCTGCCGGACGACGTCGAACCCGGCGACGGTCGCCCGGCCCGCGGTCGGGGGCAGCAGCGTCGTCAGCATGTGCACGGTCGTCGACTTCCCGGCCCCGTTCGGGCCGAGGAAGCCGTAGATCTCGCCAGGCGCGACTGTGAGGTCGATCCCGTCCACCGCGCGCACCTCCTTGAACTCGCGGACGAGCCCCTCCGCCTCGATGCCGTTCCGGTCTGCCGCCACCGTCCGACTCTAGCGACGGCTGCCAGGGCTCAGTTCACGCGAACGCGCTCCCGCGCCCGCGTCGGCGGAGCCACTCGTCGAAGGCGGCCCACGCGTCGAGGTAGGCATCGAGCCGGCGCAGCCCGACCGCGACCTCGAGCCGGGTGTGCACCCTCGTTGCACCGGATGCGCACCATGCGGTGTCGTGGGCGGATCCGGAGGTTTCGAAACGCAGGCCGACCCGCGGCCATCCGCATACTGTCCGCGTG
>JBKOVQ010000158.1:0-2965 GCA_046723985.1 Actinomycetota bacterium
CATCTGCGAAGGGCGACCATTCTGCGGTGACGGCCGACGGCGAAGAGGCGGCGATCAAGGGAGGAGTCGAGCACACGCCGGATCACACCCGCTTCACGATCAGCACAGCCTTCCGACCGACACGACCCTGGTGATCATGACCCAGGTCAATAGACCGTCCGAAGCGACGGGCCCGAGCTCGCTCGGAATCACCCTCGCCCACGGCGACGTCGTGCCGTGCGAGATCGTCGATGCTCCGGCCGGCAGCCCGCCCTTCGGCCCGCCTCCGGCAGGCGCCCGGGTACATACGGAGAACGGTCCGGCGCTCGGGCTGTCGAGCTCGGCGTCGCACTAGACCAACGTCCCGGCGGCGGCGCGACCCCACTCGGTTTCGTCAAGATGGGGTCGTGTCCGCCGACCGTCGCGCACGCTTCCGGGAACTGCACCAGGAGGACCGGCTCTTCCTGATGCCGAACCCGTGGGACGTCGGCTCCGCCCGACTGCTGGAGCAACTCGGCTTCCCCGCCCTGGCGACGACGAGCGCCGGCTTCGCATGGTCGATCGGAAAGCCCGACCAGCGGGTCACCCGCGATGAGCTGGTCGCCCATGTCGCCGCCGTCACCGCGGCCGTGTCGGTCCCCCTGAACGTCGACAGCGAAAGGCTCTACCCCGACGACCCGGGGGGAGTGGCCGAGACCGTGCGGCTGCTCGGGGAGGCCGGCGCGTCGGGGTGCTCGATCGAGGACTACAACCCGGCGACCGACAGGATCGACGACATCGCGGAAGCGGCCGCGCGCGTCGCCGAGGCGGCGGAGGCTGCGCAGGAGGCGGGCATGGTCCTGACCGGCCGGTGCGAGCACCACATCCGCGGCGTCGACGACCTGGACGCCACCATCGAGCGCCTGGTGACCTACCGGGACGCCGGGGCCGACTGTCTCTACGCACCCGGCCTGGCCGACCTCGACCAGATCCGCCGAGTGGTCGACGAGGTCGCCGCCCCCGTCAACGTCCTCGCCCTGCCGGCCGGACCGCCGATCGGCGACCTGGAGGCGATCGGCGTCCGCCGCATCAGCACCGGCAGCCTGCTCGCCGGCACCGCCTACGGCGCGCTCGTCGCTGCTGCTCGCGAACTGCTCTACGAGGGTACGTCGGGATACGCGACCGGCCACGTCGACCGCGACCTGCTCACTGCCGCGCTCAGCCCGGAGTAGGTCAGTCGGCCTCGTCGTCCGCCGTGCCGAGGTACGCCTCGATCACGGCGGGGTCCTGCTGGACCTCCAAAGGCGTCCCGGCGGCGATCACCCTGCCGAAGTCGAGCACGTGCACGCGGTCGGAGACGCCCATCACGAGGTTCATGTGGTGCTCGACGAGCAGGATCGTCAGGTCGAAGTCCTGCCGCATCTTGCGAACGAAGGCGGCGAGCTGCTGGACCTCCTCGTGCGACAGCCCGCCGGCGGGCTCGTCGAGCAGCAGGAGGCGGGGCCCCGAGGCGAGCGCCCGCGCCGTCTCGACCCGCTTCAGCGTCGCGTACGGCAAAGACCCCGCCGGGCGATCGACGACGTCGCGGATCCCGACGTAGTCGATGATCTCGTCCACCGTGCGCTCGCCCGTGCGTGCGTGTGTGCCGACGACGACGTTCTCGCGCACGGTCATCGTCTTGAACAACTCGAGGTTCTGGAACGTCCGCGCGATCCCCCGCTGGACGACCCGGTACGGCGGCGTCGACAGGAGCGACTCGCCCGCGAACGACAGCTCGCCGGCGTCAGGACGGTACAGGCGGGTGATCACGTTGAACGTCGTCGTCTTGCCCGCGCCGTTCGGGCCGATCAGACCGACGATCTGGCCGGCCTCCACGTCGAAGGAGACGTCGTCGAGCGCGACGATGCCCCCGAAACGGCGGGTGACGTTCCTCACCTCCAGCAGCGCCACCGGCCTACCATAAGCCCGCAGCGGGAGCCCGACAACGCCAGGGCCGAACAGCAAGTAACACAATGTTACAAGGTTGCCAGACCGCGTAACAGGCGCACCTTCCCGGTCAAGTAACACAGTGTTACAAGCCTCGACTAGGGTGGCGACGACGCCGATGGAGACGCACGACGTTGTGATCGTGGGCGGCGGCGCCATGGGTGCGAGCGTCGCGTGGCACCTGCGCGAGCTCGGCGTCGACGACGTCGTGCTCCTGGAACGGGAGACGCTCGGGGCCGGCTCGACGAGCCGCTCCGCCGGCGGGATCCGGACGCAGTTCTCCGACGAACTGAACATCCGGATCGCGCTGCGATCGCTCGCCGAGTTCGAGCGGATGGAGGGGATCGACTTCCGCCGGCACGGCTACCTCTTCCTCCTCGACCGGCAGCAGGACGTCGTCTTGTTCCGCCGCGCGCTTGCGCTTCAGCAAGGGCTGGGAGTGCCGTCTCGTGAGCTCTCGGTCGGCGAGGCGCTCGAGCTCGTGCCGCAGGTCGCAGCGGACGGCCTGCTCGCCGCCACGTTCTGCGAGCTTGACGGTTACGCCTCACCCGAGTCGGTCGTACGGTGGTACGCGGCCGGCCTCGAGGTGCGTCAGGGCGTGGAGGTCGCGGCCGTTCGGGTCGAGGCGGGACGGATCGCCGGCGTCGAGACCTCGCACGGGCGGATCAAGTGCGGAACGGTCGTCTGCTGCGCCGGTGCGTGGTCGCGCGAGCTGGCAGCAACCGCCGCCGTCGATCTACCGGTAGAAGGCGAGAAGCGCTGGATCTGGTTCTCGCCCGAGGACGGCGGGCTGCCGGAGCGCCTGCCGCTGACGATCGACTTCTCGACCTCGTTCTACTTCCACCGGGAGGGGCCGGGGATCGTGTTCGGCGGGAAGGAGCAATCCCTGGAGGAGGTCGCAGAGCACGGCCTGCGCCGCCTGCCCCTGCTTGCAGAGCTACCCGTGCAGACGTCGTGGTGGGGCTACTACGAGGTCAGCCCGGACCACAACGCACTGGTCGGGCGCGCCCCTGAGCCGGAC
>JBKOVQ010000041.1:0-12284 GCA_046723985.1 Actinomycetota bacterium
GCCGGTCAAGAAGATCCTCACCGGCACGCCGGTGGCCGAGGTTGCCAGCAAGGACGCGCTGATCGACCCCGGCGCGATCGACGCCTTCGCCGCCTACGCCGGGCGGCGCGACGCCTCACGCTGACTCAGCCGACGTCTAGATCGTCATGAGCGACTCGAGCCGCCTCCTGCCCTGATCGCTCGTATAGTTGGACTCGCCGGCTGCTTTCGGCGTCCGAAGGGAGAAGGAGAGCGTGGCGATCGAACTCAGCGAGGGCGCCCGGGCCAGCCTCGACGCGATCTGCGACACCTTCGTCCCGGGGGTGGATGGGCTTCCGTCGGCGACGGACCTCCATGTCCCCGATGTGATCCTCGATGTGATGGGAGGCAATCCGAGCGCAGACGTCCGCGACGGGCTCGCCGGGTTGATCGAGGGCTGGGATCCCGGCTTCGCCTCCAGCTCCAAGGAGGAACGCGAGAGGGTGCTGCTCGAGTGGTGCGACTCCGAGGACGTCATGGAGCGCGCCGCCTTCCAGGCGCTCCGCAAGTTGACCCTGGTCCTGTACTACACGCTCCCCTGGCAGGGCGAGGGCAAGAACCCGGTGGACGAGGCGATCGGGTACCCGGGTCCGCATGGGATCCTCGGGGACGCGCCACAGAAGACGATCAGGCCCCTCGAGATCACCGGCGACACGGAGCTCGACTGCGATGTGGTCGTCGTCGGCTCAGGCGCCGGCGGCGGCACCGCCGCCGGGGTCCTGGCCACGGCGGGCCTCGATGTCGTCGTCGTCGAGGCGGGCGGTTACTTCAGCGAGGAGGACTTCGACGGGGCGGAGCTCGCCGGGTACGCGCGGCTCTACCTGGCCGGCGGCGGCATCCCGACACCCGACCAGAGCATCGGCCTGCTCGCCGGCTTCTGTCTGGGCGGCGGCACCACCGTCAACTACACCTGGTGCTTCCGACCGCCCGACCACGTGCGCCGGGAGTGGAAGGAGAGCTTCGGCCTGGACGAGTGGGCGGGGCGAGACTTCGACGACAGCCTCGACGCGGTCTGGGACCGGATCCACGTCAACTCCGAGAACAGTCCGCCCTCGCGCCGCGACCTGCGCTTCCGGGAAGGCCTCGCGAAGCTCGGCTGGGACTCCCAGTTGATGCAACGGAACGCCGTGGGCTGCACCGAGGACATCTGCGGCCAGTGTCACTACGGCTGCCCGATCGGTGCGAAGCAGTCCACCTTCAAGACCTGGCTGCAGGACGCCTACGACGCCGGCGCCCGGATCGTCGTCAACGCTCCCGTCGAGAAGGTCCTGATCGAGAACGGCGACGCAAGGGGCGTCGAGGCGGCGACGGCCGGCGGGCACAAGCTGACCGTCCGCGCCCGCGCCGTCGCCGTGGCCGCGGGTGCGATCAACACGCCGGCGGTGCTGGTCCGCTCCGGTCTCGGCAACCCGAACGTCGGCAAGAACCTGATGATCCATCCGGTGCTGCTCGTCTGGGCGATGTTCGAGGAGGAGATCGTCCCCTGGACGGGCGTCTTCGGCTCGACCTTCTGCGACGAGTTCCTCGACATGGGCGAGGGATACGGAGTCAAGTACATGCACGCTTCGGCGCACCCATCCGACCTCGCCGTCTTCGCCCCCTGGCGCGGTGCCCGCGAGCACTCGGAGCTGATGCTGAACCTCCGCTACACGGGCGGCTTCGGCATCCTCCAGCGTGGTCGCGAGGCCGGCGAGATCTTGGTCGGCAAGGACGGCCTCCCGACCCCGATCTGGAGCCTCTCCGACTTCGACCGCGAGGTCATGCGCAGGGGTCTCGACGGGCTGGCTCAGATTCTCGAGGCGGGCGGCGCCCGACGGATCTACACCACCCACGCCGGTTGGGTCTCCTACGAGCCCGGCAAGGAGCCGCGCGAGAAGATGATGAAGGCCGCCGACGACTGCGGCTGGGGCCCCGCCCAGGTGACCCTCGGCACGTTCCACCTGATGGGAACGGCCGCCATGGGCAGCTCCCGGGAGTCCGCAGTGTGCGATCCCAACGGCGAGGCGTGGGACGCCCGCAACCTGTTCGTGGTCGACGGCGCGGTGCTGCCGACCGCCTTGGGGGTGAACCCGATGATCACGATCGAGGCGGCCGCCCACAAGATCGCCCGCGGCATGGCCGCGAAGCTGACGTGACGGCGACCCGAAACGAGCTGGTCGCGCTCTACTGGACGACCTCCGGGCCGGTCGAGGTTCACGCCGGCCGGGAGTGGAGCCTGTTCGACATCGCCGACCGCTGCGCGCAGGCCGAGCGGGCCGGGTTCAAGGGCATCGGGATCTGGCACGCCGACCTGCAGCACATCCTCGAGACGCGCTCGCTCGCCGACGTGAAGGCCCTGCTCGACGACCACGGGCTCGACTACCTCGAGCTGGAGTTTTTCTGGGAGTGGATGCTCGACCCGGACGACGAGCGCCGAAAGGCGGCGGAGCCGATCTGGGACCTGCTCCACGAGGCGGCCGCCGCGCTCGGCGCCCACCACGTCAAGGTCGGGAACATCCCTGGAACGCCGTGCGAGATCCCGCAGCTCACGGAGCGCTACGCCGAGTTGTGCGCCGAGGCGGCCAAGCGCCACGACGCGAAGATGGTCTACGAATTCATGCCGCCCGACGTGAACGTCCACGACCTCGACACGGCGCTAACAGTCGTCCAGGGTGCGGATGCGCCGAACGCCGCGCTCTGCATCGACACCTGGCACATGGCGAAGCTCGGGATCTCGGCCGACGACCTGCGCGCCGTGCCGGGGAATCTGTACGGCTGGGTCGAGCTGAGTGACGGCCAGTCGGAGAACATGCCCGACCCGGTCGACGAGACCGTCAACCACCGCGCGCTGCCGGGCGAGGGCGAGTTCCCGATCCGCGAGTACGTCGCCGCCGTCCGCGACGCCGGGTACGACGGGCCGTGGGGCGTGGAGGTCCTCTCGCAGAAGCTGCGCGAGCTGCCGATCGAGCAGATCTTCGACCGGGCGTACGAGACAAGCATGGCTCAGCTCGCCTTGCCCACCCGGTAGCGCTCCCGCACCACCTCCACGTACGGTACGGGGCTCACGGTCGCGCGCATCTCCGTCTGCACGTGCGGCTCGACGGTCGGCTTCGATGAGCCGCCGCCCTCCTCGCCCCAGACGAACGTGACCTCGGTGCCGGGCTCGGCGCACTCCGGGTCGACGACCGCGAGGGTGAGCATCTTGCCCTCGTTCGCGCTGTAGCCGATCCAGGTCGAGAGCCCGACGGTCTCGCCGTCCGCCGTCACCCGATCGAAGGGGTGCATGCAGTAGACAGCTGAGGGCCAGTCGATGAACTTGGCCCGGTCTCCCCGCCCGAACATCGTCCCGATCGTGTTGGTCACGTCGTCGTCGTCGAGCGCGAGCGTGACCTTCACTCGGTGGTCGTCGTCGGCCATCCGCTCGAGCGCCTCGCGGCCGATGAAGTCGTGGTCGAACTTGACGTAGCTGCCGTAGCCGAGGTCCCAGGGCGTGAAGTAGTAGTCCTCGATGTCGTCGGAGTAGAAGCTGCCGCCGAGCGATGCGGAGCCCTCGTAGCCGGACGCCGGCAGCCATTCGCGGTACTCGCGCAGGCTCTCACCGGAGTAGACGGCCGGCAGGGGGGACGGGATCCAGCCGGACTCGAGCGTGTTCGACGAGTACGCGCGGCCGCCCACCTGCCTGAGCCCGAACTCGTGCCCCGCTTCCACCAGCGCCTCGCGCACCGCAGCTTCCTCGTCCCACGGCCCGAACAGCTCCCAGCCGGGCTGCCCGGCCATCCCGTGGCGGAGGGCGCGGACCGTCTTCCCCGCGATCGTGACGGTCGTCATGTTGAAGAACTTCAGCTCGGGCGGAGAGCCGCCGAGCACCTTCTCGATCACGCTCATCGCGTTCGGACCCTGGACCTGGAAGCGGTACGACTTCCGGCGTCCGTCGGTGCGAAGCGCCCAGCGCTGGTCCAGCTCGACCTTCACGTCGAAACCGCCGGTCTCGGCGTGGTAGGTGATCCAGTTCAGCGCCGGGGCGCGCCCGACCAGATTGAACCGGTTCTCGGCCAGGTAGAACAGGATCACGTCGCCGATCACGTGGCCGTCGGGCGTGCAGGGAACGAAGTGCTTGGCCCTGTCGACGGTGAAGTTCTCGAAGCTGTTGACCGCGAGCCGGGAGAGAAGGCTCAGAGCGTCCGGGCCCTCAACCGCGAGGTCGGCCATGTGGTACGACTGGTTGTAGAGCACGCAGGTCCGCTGCCAGGCGGTCTGCTCGTCCCGCCAGTTCGTGAACTCCGCCGGAACCCCGGGATAGACGTTCGGGCCGGCCTGCGAGTTGCGCAGCAGGTCGACGGGGTTGCCGACGCTACCCAGCAGGTCTTCCAGGCTCCGATCAGCCATTGTCTTCCTCCCTTTCGATCACGGATGCCACCTCCGCAGCCGCGGCGGCGTCCTGTATGTGCTCTCCGAGATAGCTCGCGATCAGCAGCTGGCGGTTCGCGCGCAGGTGCGCAGCGTCGTTCTGGAGCACGATCTGTCCGTGCGACAGCACGTAGCCGCGGTCGGCCACCTCGAGCGCAAGATGTACGTGCTGCTCGACCAGCAGCACCGCGCACCCACGCTCGCTCGCGAACGCATGGACGACCGGCAAGAGCCGCTCGACGACCACCGGCGCGAGACCGAGGCTGAGCTCGTCGAGCAGCAGGAGCTTCGGCCGGCGGGCGAGCGCGCGGGCGAGCGCGAGCATTTGCTGCTCGCCCCCGGACAACAGGCCGGCACGCCGGCCCTTGAGCTCCGCGAGCTTCGGGAAGTACTCGTACGCGATCGACTCGTCCAGGCGTTCGCCGCGCGGCGCGACCCGCAGGTGCTCGGCCACGGTCAGCCCGAAGAAGAGGCCCCGGCCCTCCGGGACGTGGGCGATCCCGAGCCTCGCCCGGGCGCTCGGCGAGACCTTCGCGAGATCCGCGCCGTCGAACACGACGCGACCCGACATCGGCTTCACCAGGCCGGACACGACCCGCAACGTCGTGGTCTTGCCCGCGCCGTTCGCGCCGAGCAGCGCGACCACTTCACCGGGCCGGACGGCCAGGTCGACATCACGGATCACCGCCGCCTCGTCGTAGCCGGCGGTCAGGGTCTCGAGCGCAAGGACAGACTCACTCATCGGGTGACTCCAGGACCATGCAGTTTTTCGCGGCCGCGACCGACATGGCGGGCGCGGCCGCGCGCGGCCTGCTGTGAAAGCGATCGCGAACGCCGACGGCGAAGCCGGCGGCGGAGCTCGGAAGGGGGCTCACGGGGGAAACCAGCTGTTTCCCCCGTGTCACGAGGCCTCCTCTGCGGCCGCCCGCTCGGCTGCGCCGCCGAGGTAGGCGCCGATCACCCGCGGGTCGGCGCGGACGTCATCCGGGGCTCCGCGGGCGATCACCTCGCCGAACTCGAGCACGACGACCTCGTCGCAGATCCCGAGCACGAGGCCCATGTCGTGGTCGACGAGCAGCATCGACTGGCCCTCGTCGGCCATGCGCCGCAGGCGGACCCCGAGCTCCTCGCTCTCCCGGGTGTCGAGCCCGGCGGCCGGCTCGTCGAGGCAGACGACCCGCGGATCGGCGACGAGCGCCCGGGCGATCCCGGCGAGCTTGCGCTGGCCCTGCGAAAGCTCGCTCGGCAGACGATCGGCCGATGCCTCGAGCCCGAGCAGCTCGAGCACCGGCTCGACCTCGCCCGATGCGTCACCGGGCGCCGACACCGTCTCCCTGATCGTCCGCCACGCCGAGGGCCGGTGCGAGGCAACGAGCAGGTTCTCCGCGATCGTCAGGTCGTCGAACAGCTCGATCGACTGCCACGTCCGGGCGAGCCCGCGCCGGGAGCGGACGTGCGGCGGCAGCCCGGTCAGGTCGGCGCCGTCGAGTTCCACACGGCCCTCGTAGCGGACGAAGCCGCTGATCGCGTCGATGAACGTCGTCTTGCCGGCGCCGTTCGGCCCGATCAGGCCGACGAGCTGACCATCGGCGACCTCGAGGTCGACGTCCACGACCGCGTGCACGCCTCCGAACCGGACGTAGATCCCGGTCGCCTTCAGAACCGGTGTCATCGGCCTCCCCCGCTCGGCGCCGCCCTCAGCGCAAGGACGGCTGCCGGCGCAACGCCTTCGCCTCGCGCCGAAGCCCGCTCGGCGAGCTGCCGTAGGCGGAGCGGAAGAGCCGGCTGAAGTGCTCGGGACCGGGCAGGCCCCACCTGCTGGCGATCGCGAGGATCGTCTCGTCCGCCAGCGCCGGGTCGAGCAGATCGCGGCGACAGCGCTCGAGCCGCGTCTCCCGGATCCACCGGCAGACGCTCGTGCCCTCGGCCTCGAAGAGCTTGTGCAGGTACCTGGTCGAGATGAAGGTCGCGCGCGCGATCCGCTCGGGATCGAGCTCCGGATCGCCCAGGTTCACCTCGACGAAGGACTGCACGTTGAGCAGGATCTCCGCCCGGGTGCGCATCCGCGGCACGTCGTCCGTCCGCGGCGCCGAGTACAGCGCCCGGACGAGGTCGAGGACGCATTCGATCGTGTTCGCCGCATCCGACGCCGTTATCGTCCCCGCCTCCAGCCGTCCGACCAGCCCGCAGAAGAACGCAGCCGCTGCCTTCGGCAGCCCTTCCCCGCCGGGGATCCCGACCGCGGTCAGCTTGCTGATCTCCTCCTCCCGCGGGCCGAGCAGGTTCCGCGGCACCCGGATCACGAGCGACTCGTACGGCTGATCCGCCCGGAACACGACCGGATGCGACGTCTCGTAGCTGATCAGGTCGCCGACTTTCGCCATGCCCGTCCGGCCCTCCTGGGCAGCGTTGATCTGGCCACGGAGCACGACCGAGAGGTGCAGGCACTCCGGATCGCAGGCGGTGATCGCACTCGCGCTCCGCATCATCGTGTTCGGCGCGGCAGCGATCCGGAACAGGCTCAGCGGACCGAGCTCGTAGCCCCACATCCGCGCTCCGAACTGCTCCCGCGTCGGGCTGCGGACCTGGACGGGTAGGTAGGCGTCGTGCGACGACTCCGACCAGAAGTCCAGCCGTTCCGTAGGTGGCACCGTCGCCGTGTCGATCAGCAGCATCGCCGAAGGGCCTTCCGCAAGGCCATTGTCGCAGCGATCTTCTCGCGTGGGGTATCAGAAGGCAAACCACTGCTAGCCGTGCCCCCACAGCCGCTCGGTCGCGAGCCCTGCACCGTCGACGAGCGCGGCCAGCTTCGCCCAGCCGAGCTCGGGGTGGATTCGCGATCCCATCCCGCAATCGGTGCTTGCGATCACGTTCTCTCTCCCGACCCGGTCGGCAAAACGGACGATCCGCTCGGCGACGAGCTCGGGGTGCTCGATCAGGTTGGTCGAGTGCGTGACGACGCCCGGCGCGAGCTTCTTCCCTTCGGGCAGCTGCACGGTCTCCCACAGGTGGTACTCGTGCTCGTGCCGGACGTTCGCCGCCTCGACGAGGTAGGTGCCCGCATTCACCGCGAGCATCAAGTCGACGATCTCGCCGAGCGGGATGTCGGTCGCGTGCGGCTGTGCCAGCTGCCCCAGCAGAGGTGGTAGCGCGCGCTCCACCGGCAGGTCCTCGAGCGCGTGGTTCAGCGCCTCGACGCGGGTACGGCAGTACGCGCGGTAGTGCTCGTTCCCCATGTCCACCTCGGCGCTCGCAGGCGCGACCACCGGCAGGAACGCGTCGGCGACGTCGACGTCTTCGAGCGCGGCCTTCAGGTTCGCGATGTCGCGCTCGACCGGGCCGGTCTTGTACGCGATCGGCCCGACGCACACCGGCACGGTGGCGATCGCGTTCCAGAACGCGCGGTCGCTGCCGTGGAAGAGCACGCCCGGCGTCTCCAGCGCGTACGCGTAGAAGTCCGGGAACTCGAGATGGTCGCGGCCGCGCAGGGGGGCGAGCCCCTCCCGCTCCTGGCGCTCGATCCCGTCGAGGCGCTCGGTCACGTACCACTGCCAGATCGACTTGCCGTACTCGCCGTCGTTGACCACGTCGATGCCGGCCTCGACCTGACGGCGGACGACATCGGCAACGGCCCCGGCGAGCTGCTCCCCGGGCGCCTCGCCGAGCAGTGCCGCCTCCGCCTCCGGCGTCCGCTGCAGCGCTCCTACGTGGGTGGTGAGGACGCGGTCGCTCACACTGCCGCCTCAGCTCCGTAGAGCTCCTTCGTCGCGAGCCGGGCGCCCTCGACGAGCGCCTCCAGCTTCGCCCATTGGATCGTCGGGTGGACGCGCTGGATGAAGGCGCCCTGGGCGAAGCCGCAATCGGTGCCGCCCATCACGCACTGGCGCCCCACGACCTCGGCGAGCCGGACGAGCCGCTGCGCGACCACCTCGGGATGCTCGACCAGCGTGGTGTGGTGAGTGACGACACCGGGGACGAGCACCTTCCCCTCGGGCAGCTTCACGTCTTTCCAGATCTGCCACTCGTGCTCGTGCCGCGGGTTGCCCTGCTCGATCAGGTAATAGCGGGCCGGCACCTTCAGGACCAGATCGATCAGGTCGGCGAGCGGCGGGTCGTAGACGTGCGGCCCATGCCAGCTGCCGAAGCAGACGTGGTAACGGATGCGATCCTCCGGTAATCCGCGCACCGCGTGGACGAGCGCCTCGACGCGGAGCTCGGCCCAGCGGCGGTAGTCCTCGACCGAGCCGCCCTGGGAGAGGATCGAGTCGTACTCGTGCATGAGCACGGCGTCGTCGACCTGGAGCATCAGGCCGGCGTCGACGATCGCCTCGTACTCCTCGTGCAGCGCGTCGGCGACCGCGAAGACGAACTCCTCCTCGCTCGGGTAATGCTCGTTGCGGAGCCAGTAGACGCTCGCCGGCGCCACCACCGGCAGGAACGCATCGGTCACTTCCACGCCGTCCAGGGCCGACTTGAATCGGGCGATGTCCTGCTCGAGCTTGGCCGTGTCGTACTCGAGCGGGCCGGTGCAGAACCACAGCTTCGCCTGGGCCTCGCCCTCGGTCAGCTCCAACTGGAGCGCGTCCGCCATCTCCACCGCAAACGCTGCGTCGTGTTCGGCGTAGAACTCCGGGAACGCCTGCCGGTCGCGGCTCGGGGGCAGGATGGTCATGCCTTCGACCGGAACCATCCGCGGCTCGAGGCCGCTCACCCGCTCGTAGAGGTACGTGATCCACGAGTGCTTGCCCATCTCGCCGTCGTCGACGACGTCGATCCCGGCTTCTGCCTGGCGGCGAACGACGTCTCCGACGGCCGCAGCCAGTTCGTGCTCGAGCGCGATCTCGTCGACCTCCTCGCCGCGTTCCTTCGCCGCGAGCAGGTCGCGGAGCGGCTTCGGCCGGATCAGGCTGCCGACGTGCGTGGTCAGGATGCGGTCCATCAGCCCTCCCCGCGGGTGACCGCGACGGCTTCGGGCTGGCGGGTGCGTGCCTCTCGCTGCCTGAGCCGGAGCTGGCGCTTGCGGTACGTGGCGCCGGCGACGCCGTCGGGGTTCTGGATCAGTGTCACCACCAGCGCCAGGCCGGCGAACAGGAGCGCCCAGTTGCCCGAGATGTCCAGCCACTTCTCGAGCGCGTACGGAAACAGGGCCTCGACGGAGATCAGGCCGGCGACGATCGCGCCGGAGACCATGGTCACTCCGCCGACGTAGGCGAGGGCGATCAGGCTGAGCGCGGTCAGGGCGGAGAAGCGGTTGACGGTGACGGAGCTGAAGTTGTAGCCGTACAGCGCCCCGCTGATACCGGCGATGAAGGAGCTGATCCCGAACGCGGCCAGCTTGACGTTGCGGACGTTGATACCCGCGGCAGCGGCAGCGCGCTCGTTCGAGCGGACCGCGAGCATCCGCTGCCCGAGCGGCGAACGGCGCAGGTTCGCGACGTAGAGGCCGAGCACGACCACGCAGCCGAGGACGAAGAACCCGAACACGGGGCTCGGCACCTTGCCGTCGATGCCGCGGAAGGGCCCGTACGGACCGAGGTCGATGCCGAGCTTGGGCTCCGGCACCGGCGAGCTCGACGTCCCGCCGCCCCAACTCGAGTTGAGGAAGACGAACTGCTCGATCGCGACCGCGGCGGCGAGCGTGATCACGGCCAGGCTGACGCCGCGCACGCGGAGCGCCGAGAAGCCGATCAGGATGCCGAGCACCGTTGCCCCGCAGGCACCGATCAGCATCACCTGCGGGAACCCGACGCCGTGGTCCGTGGCGAGGTGGGAGAGGATGAAGCCGGAGATGCCGGCGAGCGCGAGCTGCACGACCGAGATCTGACCGACGAAGCCGGTGATGACGACGACCGAGAGGCACATGATCGTCGCGAGCAGTGACGTGATCAGCGCCTGCCGGAAGTCGTAGGGGAAGACGATCAGCGCCGTGACCGCCGCCGCTATCCCGAGCAGCGCCGGCTGCCACAGCCGCTTCGCACGGGGAGCGAACGGCAGCCGCTGCTCGACGAGCTCGCCGCGGCTGGGCAGGCTCGTACCGCGGACGAACATCGCGACGACCATGAGCAGGAAGACGAGCAGGGGTTGTACGCCGGGCAGCGCGACGCCGTTGTCGGTGGGGAACCAGCTCTGGATCTGGAGGTAGTAGAGGATGCTCTCGAGTGCCCCGATTCCGAGCCCGACGAGGGCGGCGATCCAGAACGAGGTGAAGCGGGCGAATAGTGCTGCGGTCAGGGCGGGGACGACCTGGAGCGGCAGCGCCTGCGGGTCGAGCTGCACGATCGAGGCGGCGAGGACGCCGAGCCCGCCGGCGAAGAACGTCGCCAGCAGCGTGCTCGCGAGGGCGAGCTGGTTCGGCGAGAGCCCCAGCAGCATCGCGCCGATCTCGTTCTCCGAGGCCGCGCGGGTGGCGAGCCCGAACCGGCTGAAGCGGTAGGCGAGCGAGAGCGCGAGCGTCGCAGCCAGCACGATTCCCGGCAGAACAAACCGGTCGGTCGGGACGTTCGAGTCGAACACCGTCACCGTGCCGCCCGGCAGGACCGGCGGTTGCGGCTTCGTGCCGATCCCGAACGCGAGCGACACCGACGCCTGCGCGACGAGCAGCAGCCCGAGCGACGCGGCCAGCTTCGCGAGCGGCGTCGCCGTCCGCAGGGGCCGAAAGACCCCGAACTCGATCAGGAGCCCGATGCCGAGCAGGAAGACGGCCGTGATCACGAGCGCCGGTGCCGTCGACATGTGCACGCCGAACTCTCCGGTCCTCAGCGCCCAGTAGCAGTACCCGGCGAGCATCGCCACCGCACCGGTGGAGAGGTTGATGATCCCCGAGCCGCGGTAGGAAAGGACGATCCCGATCGCGATCCCGGCGATCAGCGAT
The DNA here is from genome assembly GCA_046723985.1 of Actinomycetota bacterium. Lineage (GTDB taxonomy): Bacteria > Actinomycetota > Thermoleophilia > Gaiellales > Gaiellaceae > DATBLE01. The sequence goes on from JBKOVQ010000041.1 coordinate 11,276, forward strand.
CCTGCGCCGAGGCCGAGGATCGCGAAGAGGACGATCTGCTGCCAGTCCATTCCTGAGTCTTAGCGCGTTGGACCAAAAGGCGGGGCCGCCGAGGCGGCCCCGCCTGGAGGAGGGAGGGACGTCGAGCTAACCCCCGAGCTTGAATGTCGGCGGCGGCCTGAGGAAGCTGGTCAGGCGCTTGAATTTCCCGGCGCCCTGGTACTGGAAGAACTGGGTCTGGTCGTTGCAGGCGGCCGGCTCGGCCGGGTACTTCCCGCACTGCAGGCTCGGCGCGCCGAGGGCCTGCGGGCCCTTGAACGCGCGGATCGCCTTGGTGAAGTTCGCCGATGTCAGCTTCTTGACGCCGATCTGGTTCATCAGCTTCACGGTCGTCAGGATCTGGCCCCAGGCGACGATCACCCACGCGTCGGCTGCCAACTTCGGCTGCCCGACGGCCTTCAGGCCCTTGAGGAACGGCGGTACTGCCGGGTCAGACAGGTCGAACCCGAGCGACGAGGCGATGCCGTAGTCCCACTTCGCCAGGTCGCCGCCGAGCCCCTGCGCCACCTCGGGGGTAAGGCAGAGCGGGTTCGAGACCACCGGTGTCTTGCTCTTCCCAAGCTGTTCCAGCGCCTTAGCGACGGCAACACAGCCGTTTGCAGGCGTCTGCGGGATGATCATGTCGGCGTTCTGGGCGCCCGATGCCGTGAGGGGCCCCGTCAGGTCGGTCGCCGTCGGGGCGAAGCCGACCATGGTGGTCTTGATCCCGGCCGACTCGAGGCTGTCCTTCTCGACCTTCGCTCCGTAGTCGATTCCGGGGACCTGCATGTAGACGACCGCGGCCGTCTTCGCCTTGAGGACGTTCTTGCCGAACGTGCCCCATGGCCCGAGCACCGAGTCGTTCGTCCCGAACAGCGCGAAGCCGTTCTTGCGTGCCGCGTCGACCGGGAACAGCTCGACGCCGCCGACAGTCGGCTTCTTGTTGCCGAGCTCATGCGCTCTGAGGACGAGGCCGTCGCCGGCCTGGCGG
>JBKOVQ010000215.1:0-4305 GCA_046723985.1 Actinomycetota bacterium
ATAGCGTCGGGCGTCGCCGCGCGATCGCGCCCGGCGCCTGAGCCAGCGCCGGCTGCTGCAGGCGGTCGAGGCGGCCGACCGAGCCGAAGTCGAGCAGGCCGCCCCGGCCGGCGCCGTCGACGAGCACGTTGCCGGCGTGCGGGTCGGCGTGGAAGACGCCGACTCGAAGATCTGGCCGAGGATGCCCTCGAGCAGCGAGCGCGCCAGCAGCTTGCGCTGGCGCGGCGCCACGAGGGCGACCGCGCCGATCTGCCGCGCCCAGGCGGCGTGCTCCTCGACCGCGCGGGCCAGACGGCGCAGGATGTCGAGGTGGCGCTCGACTAGTCGTTCGATCTCGGGGCGCTGCGCCTTGACAACGGCCTCTGCGCCATCGCGCTGGCCGGCTCGGGCAGGGCGCTTACCTCCCGGTCGAGTCCTGCTGTGCGCGTCTCGCTTCTTGCTTCCGATGCTTGCGTCACCAACTCGACTCGCTCGCTCGTCGTCTCGACTTCCATGGTCTAGAAGATTCTAGCGACTAGACTGTTCCCGGTGCTGTACTCTAACGACACAGTGAAGGCGCAGACAGCGACTGGAAATGAGCCGACGATGAGCAGTGAGGCCGCGTGGGAGCCGCGGGGTCTGCGGGAGCGGAAGAAGGGGCGCACCCGGGAGTTGATCGCGGACACCGCGCTGCGCTTGTTCGTCGAGCGCGGCTTCGACGAGGTCTCCGTCGCTGAGATCGCCGAGGCGGCTGAGGTCGACGCCAAGACTGTGTACAACCACTTCCCCACCAAGCCCGAGCTTGTCTACCAGCGCCTGGAGACATTCGAGAAGGGGCTGCTCTCTGCCATTCGCGAGCGCAAGCCCGGCGAATCGATCCTCTCCGCCTTCACCCGCTTTGCGCTCGGGATGCACGGTCTACTCGGGGATCCAGCAGCAAGCCGGCAGCTCAAGCAGGCCAGTCGCATGATCAGCGATAGCCCTGTGCTCCTGGCGCACGAGCAGCAGGTGTTCGCCCGCTACACCGCCTCGCTCGCCGCCCTCATCGCGGAGGAAACCGACTCCAGCGTGACCGACATCCAACCATGGGTCGTGGCCAACACCCTGATGGGCTTCCACCGCTCCCTCGTCGCCTACGTCCGCCGCGAAACACTCGCCGGCACACCCAACGCAAAGCTCGTACGTGACCTCCGCGCTCAAGCCAAGAGCGCGATCGCCACCCTCGAACACGGACTCGGCAACTACGGCGCCGAGCGCAAGTGAACCCACTGCCCTCGATTCGTGTGGGACTGAGCCGGACCGGGTTCGACGGGGTCCGGCTCAGATCGAGGTCCCCGCGAAACCCGGTCCGGCCCACGACCCTTTGTTGCCGATGGTGGTTTGTTCGGATCATCAAGGGAGGCACGGTATGAGCGACCGCGCCCGTCCGCCGCTGTCGCGCCGGGTGATGGTTCGCGTGATGCCCGTCGTCTTTCGCATCGTCAACGTGCCGATGCGACGCATCCTCTCGCTACCGAGAGCAACCCCACTGGGCAAACGGCTGATGCTGGCCTACCTGACCGGTCGCAAGAGCGGCCGGCACTACCGACAGCCGATCAGCTACATTCCGCGATGGCGAGACGCTGCTCACACCGGGCGGAGGCAGGTGGAAGCTGAACCTGGTCGAGGGCGAACCGACCCACATCCGCCTGCGCGGCGAGGACATCTCGCTCCGCGCCGAGCTCGTCCGCGATCCTGACGAGGTCGAACGCCTGCTCGGCGTGATGTCGGCTAAGAACCCGATGGTCAGCCGCTTCGTTCCCATTCCCAAACGGGGTGGCCACTACGACCTCGAGCGGCTCAACCTCGCGATTCGGCACGGCTTCTGCATCGTTCGCTGGACGCCTCACGACGCAACCGCGCGCGAGACGATCATGCGCTGAGATCGGAGGGCGAAAGATGAGCGACGTTGCAATCCGGGTCGAAGGACTGACGAAGCGGTTCGGCACTGTGACGGCCCTCGCTGGGATCGATCTCGAGGTTCCTGCGCGAACCGTGTTCGGGCTTCTCGGGCCGAACGGCGCGGGCAAGACGACTGCCATCCGCATCCTGGCGACGATCCTGGAGCCGGACCGGGGACACGCCGAGGTTCTCGGCCTTGACGTCGTCCGTGAGGCGAAGGCGGTCCGGCGCCAGATCGGACTTGCAGGCCAGTACGCGACCGTGGATGCGAATCTGACCGGACGCGAGAACCTCCGCCTGATCGGAAGGCTCGTACACCTCCCGCGGGGCGAGATCGCGCGCCGCACGGAGCGTCTGCTCGAGCGGTTCGAGCTCACCGGAGCGGCCGACCGGCCGGTACGGACCTACTCGGGCGGCATGCGACGCCGCATCGATCTCGCGGCGGCGCTCGTCAACCGGCCGCCCGTCCTGTTCCTCGACGAGCCGACCACGGGTCTCGATCCCTACAGCCGCAACGAGGTCTGGGCAATGATCGGCGAGCTCGTCGACGACGGAACAACGGTCGTGTTGACGACGCAGTACCTCGAGGAGGCGGATCGACTCGCCTCGCGCGTCGCCGTCGTCGACCAGGGCCGCGTGATCGCGGACGACGCGCCCGCGCAGCTCAAGGCGCGGCTCGGCAGCACGGTGATCGAGATCGGCCTCGCCGACGCGGCCACAGCGAGCCGGGCGCACGACGTGCTCGCACGCGCCGGCACCCCTTCGCCCGAGCTCGAGGACTCGACCGTGCGACTGACGACACACGAAGGTGCGCGCCTAATCGTCGACGCGCTGCGCGCGCTCGACGGCGAGGGAATCGTTCCGGTCACGCTCACCGTACGCGAGCCGAGCCTCGACGACGTGTTCCTCGGCTTGACAGGACATCACGCGGAGGCGGCGGCGTGAGCACGGGCGAGCTCGCAACCACCGCGCCCGGCGGACACCGGCGCGTGATGCCGACGCTCGTCTCGGACACGCTCGCAATCGCCTGGCGAGGCGTCATCACCTATCGCCGCGTTCCCCAGCTGCTCGTCTTCTCGACGATCCAGCCGGTCGTGTTCGTCCTGCTGTTCACCTACGTCTTCGGCGGCGCGATCCACGTTCCGGGCGTCGACTACGTCGACTATTTGATGCCGGGGATCTTCGTGCAGACGGTCGTGTTCGGCGCGATCGCGACCGCGATCGGACTCGCGACCGACGTGCAGAGCGGGTTGCTGGAGCGTTTCCGCTCGCTGCCGATGGCGCGATCGGCGGTGCTGACCGGCCGCACAATCGCCGACCTGTTCCGAAACGTGTTCGTCGTCATCCTGATGGCCGGCGTCGGGTTCCTGGTCGGTTTCACCGTCCACACAAACGCGGCGAAATTCGTCGCGGCAATGTTGCTCGTCCTGCTCTTCGGCTACTCAATGTCGTGGGTGTTCGCGACCGTCGGGCTGCTGCTCGGCGATCCGGAGTCCGCACAGGCAGCCTCGTTTCCGGTGATGGCGCCGCTCGTCTTCGCCTCATCGGCGTTCGTACCAGTCGCGACGATGCCAGACTGGCTGCAGCCGTTTGCCGAACACCAACCGGTCTCGGTCACAGCCTCGGCCGCGCGCGCCCTCACGCTCGGGACGCCAGCCACGTCCTACGTCCTGCAGAGCCTCGCCTGGGTGGCAGGCATCCTCCTCGTCTTCGTGCCGATCGCCGTCCGCCGCTACCGGCGCGCCCTATAGGGAAGCGCTGGGAGCGGTCTCCATGACCTTCGCCGACTGGGGCATCGCCGCCGACGTCGCGACCTGTATGAGCACCACCATCCTGAGGAAGAGCTCTGGAATGCCGCGGAGGGCGCGGCTGTCCCGGCCCTCGAGGGCCATCAGCGCCGTCTCGCACCGTGAGCTCTGGCAGGCTCTGCGCATCCAAGCCTGCCACCGACGAGGAGGGGATCATGCGGGTAACCGGCATAACCGCGAACCTCCCGGTCGCCGACATAGCGACTGCGAGCGAGTTCTACCGGGAGTACCTGGGGCTGAGCGTGGAGGCGATGAACCTCGGCTGGGTGGCCAGGTACGCCTCAGCAGACGGGAGGGCCTCGGTACAGCTCGTAACCGGCGATGCCAGCGCGCCTCAGGATTCCGTCATCTCGGTCCACGTCGGCGCCGACGTGGACGAGGCATACGCCGAGGGTCGCCGGCGTGGGTACGAGATCGTACATCCGCTCACCGATGAACCTTGGGGCGTGCGGAGATTCTTCGTCCGGGCCCCCGATGGCAACATCATCAACATCGTCAGTCATTCAGACGAGTAGGCCGACAGCGCGCTTCCGCGCTTCAGCGGCGACGCCTTCGGGCGGTGCGTTTGACGTCGGCG
>JBKOVQ010000187.1:0-4433 GCA_046723985.1 Actinomycetota bacterium
CAACGTCGGAACATGAATCGTATTCTCGGCCAACAAGTCGACTGTTGACCTGATGGACAGCGCAATCGAGCCCACGGTCGAGGTCCGCCCGCCCCGGCGGAAGCGGATCGGGAAGACGATCGCATGGCTGGTTGCGCTGGCGCTCTTCTGGCTCGTGCTCGAGCTGCTCGGCGTCGACGTTCGCGGCTGGCTGAACCACCTCTGGGACCAGATCAAGGACATTTGGGACGCCAACCCCGGATACATCATCGGGGCACTCATCCTCCAGACCGGCCAGACGGTCTTCGCCGCGCTCTCGTACTACGGCATCCTCCGCGCCGCCTACCCGGGGAAGGTCGAGTTTTGGCCGATCGTCGCCTCGTACGCAGTGGGCGTGGCGATGAACGGCTTCCTGCCGGCCAACATCGGCACCTTCGTGACACTGCTCATGTTCGTGGCCGTTATCCCGGGCTGCACGGTCGGCGGAGCGATCGCGGCATATCTCGTGCAGAAGATCTTCTTCACGATTGCCGGGACGTTCGTCTACTTGTACATGTTTCTGAGTGTCCCCGGCGCCTTCGATGTCAGTTTCGGCAACGAGACCTCGCATCCGTGGCTCACCCTGATCATTGTCCTCGGCGCGGGCGTGCTCCTCGTGCTGCTCGGGCGGATCTTCTGGCGCCAGGTCAAGAAGCTGTGGGCGCAGGCGAAACAGGGCGGGGCCATCCTGGCCACCCCGAAGCGCTACCTGACCGACGCCTTCCTGCCCTCATTTCTGTCGTGGGCCTGCAAGCTCGGCGTGATCGCGATCTTCCTCGCCGCGTTCGGAATCGCAGTGACCTTCGAGTCGGTGATGTGGGTGGTCGGCTCGGGCTCACTCGCCAATGTCGCCTCGTTCACACCGGGCGCGGTCGGCGTCACGCAGGCGACGAACGCGCTCGCGCTCAAGACCTGCTGTGACGTCCCGAACAGCGTCGCGGTCGACTACTCGACGGCGCAGCAGCTGATCACCACCGCCTGGAACCAGGTCGTCGCGATCGTGCTCGTGCTCTGGGTCTTCGGCTGGACCGGCGGCAAGCAGATAGTGGGCGGAGCGTACGCCGACGCGAAGGTCCAGGTGGCCGAGACGAAGGAGGCGCGAAAGGAGAAGCGGCTGGAGAAGAAGGAGGCGAAGAAGGCCAAGGGGGCAGGCGCGGCCGAGCAGGGCCAGGAGTGACCTGGGTCGATGTCGAGCTCGTCGCGGTCGCAGTGGCCGCGATGGTGTCGGCGACGACGCTCTCCTTCTCGGCTGGCGCTCGTGCTCGGCGACCGGGTGTTCCGTATCGGCCTCCTGTTCTAGAAGGAGAAGCGGCGGCTGAGGCGTGAAGCGGCCTCCGGAGAGGCCGCTTCGCAGGAGGAGGGAGCGAGCTAGACTGCTCGATCTTGCACGCGGCCGGGCTTGGCCCGGCCGCGTTGCGGGCTAGTCAGGACGGCCGCACGGCGAGCTTGAGCGTGACCGTGTGGGTCGAGCCGTTGCGGGTGTAGGTCAGCGACACCGAGTCGCCGGGGCGCTTGGCGTCGACCGCCTGTCCCAGCTCGCCGGCGTTGGTGACCTTGTGTCCGTCGAACCGGACGATCACGTCACCGGTCTCGAGCCCGGCGTCCGACGCCGGCGTCCCCGGGCGGACCTGGGTGATCTGGACGCCGTTCGACGCGCTGGCGATGCCGACGCCGAGATAGGAGTGCTGAACGTTCCCGTTCGTGAGCAGCTGCGAGACGATCGACTTGACGGTGGTCGAGGGGACTGCGAAGCCGATCCCGGTGTTCTCGTTCGTGTCGCTCTTGATCTGCGCGTTGATCCCGATCACCCGGCCGGACAGGTCGAGGAGCGGGCCGCCGGAGTTGCCGTGGTTGATCGCGGCGTCGGTCTGGATCGAGTCGGCGATCGTGAAGCCGTTCGGCGCCGTCATCTCACGGTGCAGGGCGCTGACGATCCCCTGGGTCACGGTCTCCTCGAGCCCGTACGGGCTGCCGATCGCGACCACGGTCTGCCCGATCTGCACGGCGCTCGAGTTGCCGAGCGCGATCGGATGCAGGATCGACGAAGGTGCGTTCATCTTGATCACGGCCACGTCCGTGGAGGGGTCGGTCCCGACGACGCTCGCCTTGTAGGTGGCGCCGTTCCAGAACCGAACCGAGACCGAGTTCGCACCCTCGACGACGTGCTCGTTCGTGACGATGTGCCCGGCGCCGTCGTAGACGAAGCCGGAGCCCTGGGCCTGCGCCTGGCCCCCGTAGGGGGAGTTGCTCGTCGAGACGGTGATCTCGACCGTGCCCCTGTACGCGCTCTGGTAGACGCTCGACGCCGACGCGCCGCTCGAGGTCGCCGCCGTCGGCGTTCCGCCGGAGACGGTCACGTCGCGCACGACGGTTTTCGAGCCGTCGGTCGCGAACGCCGCGTACGAGGCGATGCCGACCGCCACGGCGGCGAGGATCGCGGCGCTGATGGCAAAGATGCGGGTCATTTCTTCCTTTCCTTCTACTGAATACCCTCGGAAGGAGACCTGTTCCACCTGAGCGGTCTCTGAAAGGAACCTGAGAGTGGGGTAAGAGCGTGACCATAGAATGCCCGCTCTTGCACGGGGCGGGCTTTGCCCGGCCCCGTTGCGGGCTAGGCTGTTCGGCTTGACGGCGATCCTCGGTTTGAACGCCTACCACGGCGACGCGGCCGCGGCCCTCGTCGTCGGCGGGCAGCTCGTCTGCGCGGCGGAGGAGGAGCGCTTCAGCCGGGTCAAGCACTGCGCCGGCTTCCCGGCCCAGGCGGCCGCCTGGTGCTTGAGCTACGCGGGGCTCTCGGCAGCCGAGCTCGACCACGTCGCGATCGGCCGCAACCCGAAGGCGAACCTCGGCGCGAAGCTGATGCGCACGCTCACCCACGGCGCCAGCCCGCGCTACCTCAAGGCCCGGCTCGAGAACGCGGCCAGGGTACGCGACGTCAAGGCCGAGCTCGAGACAGCGCTCGACGCAGAGGTCCAGGCAGAGCTCCACCACGTCGAGCACCACCAGGCGCACGTCGCAAGCGCCTTCTTCCCGTCGCCGTACGAGGACGCCGCGATCCTGTCGCTGGACGGCTTCGGCGACTTCGCCTCGACGATGCTCGCCGAGGGTCGTGGCGCCTCCTTGCGCGTGCTCGAGCGGGTCCTCTTCCCGCACTCGCTCGGGATCTTCTACACGGCGGTCACCCAGTGGCTCGGCTTCCCGAAGTACGGCGACGAGGGGAAGGTGATGGGCCTTGCCCCGTACGGCACGTCCCGCTTCGTCGACGAGATGCGCCGAATCGTGCGGCCGAAGGGAGGCGTGTTCGAACTGGACCTCGAGTACTTCCGCCACCACCGCGAGGGCGTCGACATGACGTGGGACGAGGGGACGCCGACAATCGGGACCCTCTTCTCCGAGCGGATGGAGGAGGCCTTCGGCCCGGCCCGGGAGCCAACCGCCGAGTTGACCGCACTGCACGAGGACGTTGCGGCGTCGCTCCAGGTCGTCCTCGAGGAGACCTACCTCCACCTCGTTCGCGCGCTCTGGGAGCGGACGAAGATCCCGCGGATCTGCCTCGCCGGCGGCGTCGCCCTGAACGCCGTCGCCAACGGGCGCATCCGCCCGGAGACGCCATTCGAAGACGTCTTCGTCCAGCCGGCGGCCGGCGACTCCGGAATCGCCGTCGGTTCCGCCCTCTACGTCTGGCACCAGGAGCTGGGCCAACCGCGCGGGTTCGCGATGGAACATGCCTACTGGGGACAGGAATACTCGGAGGCGGAGTGCGCAGCCGCGCTCGCCGCCGACGGCCTGCACGCGACCCACCTCGACGACGCCGCGTTGTTCGAGCACGTCGCCCGGCGGATCGCCGAGGGCGACGTCGTCGGCTGGTTCCAAGGTCGGATGGAGTACGGTCCGCGCGCGCTCGGCCACCGTTCGATCGTCGCCGACCCGCGGCGGCCGGACATGAAGGACGTGCTCAACGCGCGGATCAAGCACCGAGAGCTTTTCCGGCCGTTTGCGCCGTCGATCCTCGCCGGCTCGACGGGCGAGTGGTTCGAGCAGGACTATCCCTCGCCGTACATGGTGCTCGTCTACAAGACCCGGATCGAGAAGCGGGAGCTGATCCCGGCGGTCAACCACGTCGACGACACCGGACGGCTCCAGACGGTGACCGAGGAGGCGAGCCCACGCTTCTACCGGCTGATCGAGGCCTTCGAGCGGGAGACGGGCGTCCCGATCCTGCTGAACACCTCGTTCAACGAGAACGAGCCGGTCGTGATGACCCCCGAGCATGCGATCGAGACGTTCCGGAAGACCCGCATGGACCTGCTCGTACTCGGCAACTCGGTGGTCAGGCGCTCAGACGGAGGCGCCGAAGAGCGTTCGGAGGCGGCGGCGCTCGGCGGGCAGGTAGAAGCCCAGCGGTAGCAGCACCA
>JBKOVQ010000019.1:0-7627 GCA_046723985.1 Actinomycetota bacterium
GGGTCGCACCGAGCACGAACGCCGTACGCTCTCCATCAGGTTTTTCGAGCCACATGCACATCGCGAGGGCGGCGAGCAGGAACGCGGGGTAGAACGCGTTCTCGGTCATCAGCATCCCCGCGAAGAGCAAGGTCGGGACCGACATCGCCAGCACGGCGGCCGCGAACGCGTACGGCCGGGAGCAGACCCGCCGAGCGAGCAGGTACGCGGGAACAGCCGCGAGCGAGACGACCACCGCGTTGATCGCCTTCGCGGCCGCGTACGCCTGTGGGACACGCTCGAACAGCGCCCACGCCGGGCTGAGCAAGGCCGGGTAGACGAGCCCGTAGGCGGCAGTGTGCTCGCCGCGGAGCAGGAAGCGCCCGGTGTCGGCGAGGCTCCTGGCGAGCTCGGAGTAGACGAGCTCGTCGACCATGATCCACGGCGCGACGATCCGCCGCGCCAGCGCGTAGCGGATTCCGGCCGAGACGACCACAAGGCCGGCGACCCAGACCCACATCGGCACGGCCCGGACGAGCTCGACCGCGCGCGTGCGCGACTGGGCGACGGTGTCAGTCGCCAAGGCCGACCTCGCGCATCCTCGCCGCGAGGACGGCCGCGTCCTCTCCGTCCATGCCGACGTCGGCGGCGGCGGAGGCGACCTCGTGCAGGACCTGCTCCTGGACCGCCGCCCCGCCGGCCAGCTCTTCGAGCGCGGCCGCGTACGCCTCGGCGACGAGGTCGGCCAGGTGCTCGCGCCCGATCAGCTCGCCCGCGCGGGCGCCCATCGCCGCACGGACGGCCGGGTCCGCCAGTGCCTCGAGCGAGGCGACGAGTGTGTCCTCCTCGCGCTCGTCGAGCGGCACCTTCAGGACCGCGTCGCCGGGGAGCTCGGCGAACCAGCCGACGTCGCTGACGACCAGCGGCTTGCCGAGCGAGAGGGCGCGGATCGCGCTGCCCGAGGTCTCGCCCATCGTCGGCGAGCGCAACGAAACGATCGCGTCGCAGGCGGCCATCAGCGACCACAGCTCGGTCTCCGGGACGTAGTCGCGGTGGACGACGCCCTCGGGAAGCTCGAGACGGGCGAGTCGGGTCGTCAGCGCCCCGACCAGCAGCAGCCGCGCTCCGGGCCGCCGCTCGCGCAGCCGGCCGAACGCCGTCACCAGCTCCTCGATCCGCTTGCTCTCGTTCAGGTGGCCGAAGCAGCCGTACAGCGGGTCGCCCTCCACGTGGGCCGGCTCGAGCTGCGGGACGGGCCAGGCCGGATGCGGGATGCGCACGATCGGGCCGCGGAAGCCCACCTCCCGCGCCCGGCCTTCGACGTAGTGCGAGTGGACGACCAGCGCGGTCGCGTGATCGAGCACCTCGCCGGCCAGCGGGAAGTCCTCGGGGCGGGTCTCCCAGAGCGGGGGCAGCTTGTTGTCGAGCACGGCGTAGGCGAGCAGCCGTCCGACGAGGCCACCCTCCCGCTCCATCGCCGCGAGGTAGCCGGCTGCGTCCCCGCGGGCGAACGTGAGGCCGACGACGAGGTGGTGGAGGACGAAGTCGTGGAGGACGACGACGCCGGACCGACGGCGCAGTGCCTCGACGATCCAGCCGTGTGCCTCGGCGTCGTTGCCCACGTGGTAGAGGCAGATGTCCGCGGGCGGATCGCGCCGGAACCGGCCGGGCCGCGCCACAACGACGTCGATCCGCTTCTCCAGCTCGGGCAGGAGCAGCGCCGAGTAGTCGGCGATCCCCGACCGCGAAGGCGGAAGCGGTGAGTAGTACGCGACCTTCATGCCGCGACCGCCGGGATCGTGGAGCGCAGGGCCTCGGCATAGAGGTCGGCCGTCCGGTCGAGGCGATGCTCCGTCGCGGCGACGTGTCTCGCGGCCTCGCTCATCTCTTCGTTGCCGGCGGCGCGGCGCATCGCCTCCAGCAGTGCGTCGATCTCGCCCTCGCCGACCGGCACCTTGATCGCGACCTCGTCCGGCAGCTCGCGGAACGCGCCGACGTCGCTGACGATCAGCGGCTTCCCGACCGACAGCGCGCGGACCGCAGCGGCCGACGTCTCGCCCATCGTCGGCCAGCGCAGCGACACGACCGCGTCGCAGGCGGCAAGCAGCCGCCAGAGCTCGTCCTCGGCGACATAGTCGCGGCGGATGATGTTCGGCGGCAGGCTGATCGTGGGCAGGCGCGGCGACCAGGAGCCGACCAGGAGCAAGCGCGCGTCCGACCCCAGCCGAGCGAAGGCCTCGAGGATCTGCGGAACCCGCTTGCTCTCGTTGACGTGCCCGAAGCAGCCGAAGACCGGGCTGCCGTCGATCGGCTCGGGGACGATCGACGGTACGGGCCACGCCGGCATCGGCACCTGCCAGACCGGGCGGTCGTAGCCGGCTTCGCGGGCGAGCCCTTCGACGTACTGCGAGTGGACGATCAGCCCGGTAGCGGCGTCGAGCACCCCGTGCGCGAGCGGGAACTCCCGGGCCCGCGTTTCCCAGAGGGGTTCGATGCGACCCTGCTGGACCGCGAGGCCCAGCTCGCGGCCCTCCGGCCCCGCCTCACGCTCGAGGGCGGCGCAGTAGCCCTCGACGTCGCCGCGGGCGAGGGTGATCCCCGACACGAGATGGTGCAGCACGAACTCGTGCAGGACGACGACTCCGGGGCGCCGCTGGAGCGCTTCGACGATCCAGCCGTGCTCGTCCGGGTCGTTGCCGACGTGGTACAGGGCGATGTCCGCCTTCGGCGCGCGCCGAAAACGTCCGGGACGAGCGACGACGACGTCCATCCGCTCCTGGAGCGCGGGCAGAAGGAGCGCCGAGTAGTCCGCGATGCCCGAACGCGACGGTGGTAGCGGCGAGTAGTAGGCGACTTTCATCCGGCGAGGAGCCTCTCGATCGTCGCGTCCCACGTGACGCGCTTGGCGAGCTCGCGCCCCGCCCGGCCCCAGGCGGCGGCGTCGGTCGCGTTGAGTCGCCCGAAGGCGGCGGCGACCGCGTCGGCGCGCGCCTCGGTAACGAGTCCCGTCACACCGTCGGTGACGACCTCGAGCGGCCCGCCGGCGTCGGTCGTCGTGACGACCGGCTTCTCGGCCAGGAACGCCTCGTAGGGAACCATCCCGAAATCCTCGTCGACCGGCGCGTAGAAGACGGCGAGGCAGCGGGCGTAGAGGTCGGTCAGCTCCTCCTCCGAGACGCGGCCCGCGAAGCGGACGGCGCCGTCCGCCAGAGACTCGAGGCGCTCCCGGTCCGGCCCGTCGCCGGCCACGACCACAGGCGTCCCCGACCGCTTCGCCGCCTCGATCAGCAAGTCGATCCGCTTCGCACGGTCGAGACGCCCGACGGAGAGGACGAAGTCGCCGTACTCGTCGCAGCGGTACGCGAGCTCCTGGGGCGGGTGCGGCATCACCTCGGCGGCGATCCCGGTCGAGCGCTCGAGGCGGTCGGCGACGTTCCGGGAGGTGGCGAAGACCTTCCGGGCCTCGCCGAGCGCGATCCGGTCGAGCTGCTGCACCTTGCGCCGGATCGCGCGGTCCTCAGGAGACTCGCCGAACTGGCCGAGCGCCGTCCGGTCGAGCTCGTACGCCTGCCGGAACTGGTGGACGAGCCAGACCACCTTGTTCGGGTGGCGGACGACGTAGGACGGGAACTTCGTCGCGATCACGAGCTCGATCCGGCGACCGTCGGCCTCCTCGAGGTCGACCAGCCGCCAGAGGAACGTCTGGGTCAGGACCCGCTCGCCCGGATACCACTTGAACGGGATGCTGACGAGGTCGGCGTCGTGACCGCGGCCGCGCAGCTCGGCGACCAGGTCGTCGGTGAAGATCTCAACGCCGCCGCGGGCAAACGCCACCTGGGGTCGACAGACCGCGATTCTCAAGTTCTGGCGACGATCGCGTAGTCGAGCGGGGCGAAGAGGATCTCGCGGATCCGCTCGTCGACGTCGTCGGCGTGGCGCGGTGCGTTCAGGAAGCGGGTCTCGATTGTGCGAAACCCCGCTCGCTTCGCCAGGAGCTCGAGCGTCTCCGGGACGAGCGGCTGGGCGTGCGTGAGGTCGGCGAAGTACGACCGGAGGGCGAGCGGCGAGAGCGGGTTGATCGTCTCGGCGATCAGCAACCCGCCGGGGCGCAGCTTCTGGGCGGCGAGCTCGAGGAACCGGAAGAGCATTGCCGGGGGCAGGTGCTCGACGACCTGGCCCGCGAAGACCCCACCCAGGCCCGCGTCCGGGAGTGCCTCGAGGTATGCGAGCGCATCCGCCTGTTCGACCTCGAGCCCTTCGCCCCTGCCGTACGCGACCATGTCGGCGTCGGCGTCGACGCCTCGGGCCTCGACCCCCGCATCGCAGAGGAGCCCGAGCAGCTCCCCGCGGCCGCAGCCGACGTCGAGCACGGGTGCGGCGTCGCGGAAGTCGTCCACGTACGGGCGCTGGCGTTCACGGACGTCGGCGGTCGACCCGCGCATCTTCGCCTCGAAGGCGAAGTAGTCCGGGACGGCTGCGGCGGCCGGCTGGGAGGCAACGGTCTGTGGGGTCGCGGCGCCGGAGGCCGCGCCGCCGCGTCGCTCGAACCGCGTCAGCCGCTCGTCGAGCTCGCCGAGCGTCTGCTCGGCCTGGGCCCGAGCCGCCTCGCTCCCGTCCACCTCCTCCAGGATCCCGTCGACCAGCTTCAGAACGACGTCGTTGAACGAGCGCTGCTCGGCCGCCAGCGGCTCGACGTACCAGCGCAGAAACGGGCGGAGGATCCTCTTCAGCGGATAGGCGACCCAGCCCTTGAGCCCGGGCCGCCGCTCCAGCGGGCGGTCGGCGGAGACCGCCCAGAGCCGCTCGGCCCGGTGGCGGGCGGCCAGCAGGCGGCCGCGGCCCTCCGCGGCGCCGTTCCGCCCACCCGCGAGCTCCTCGCGAAGGCGTTCGACGAGCGCGTTCACATCCAGGTCCGAAGCGGGAGAAATCCCTGCTGGAGCAGGAGTCGGCGACTCGGTACTACCGGGCACCGATCCATTGTAAGAGCGCCTCGTTACGACCCTGTTAGCTGACGCGGAGCCACAGCGCCGGCACCGAAGCCTGCTTAACTCGTCGCCGTGGTTGGCATCTCGATGCTGACGCTCGTGCCGGGGATCGTGGGCGGCTCGGAGACCTACGCACGCGAGCTCTGCAAGGCGCTGGGGCGGATCGGGCGGCTTCAGTACCACGCCTTCGTGCCGACGATCGCGACCGACGCCGGCGACGGCCTCCCCGCCACCGTCGTCGGCGAGTACCGCGCCTCGCGTTCCATGCCGGGCCGCGTTGCGGCGATGTCGCTGGCGGCGGCCGCCCCCGGGCGCCTGCGGCGCGCGCTCCGCACCTCCGAGCTGGACGCGATCCACTTCCCGCTGAGCGTGATGCTGCCTCCGCTGGACACCCCGCCGGCGGCGACGACCGTCCTCGACGTCCAGCACGAGGTCTTCCCCGAGTTCTTCTCGCGCGCGGAGCTGGTCTACCGCCGTCGCGTCTACGGCTGGACGGTCCGAAAGAGCCGCATCGTGATCACGATCTCCGAGCACGCGCGCCAGGCGCTGGTCGAGCGGCTCCGACTCGACCCGGGCCGCGTGCGGGCGATCCACCTCGCCGTCGATCACGAGCGCTTCCGCCCTGACGGACGCCCCCGAGAACCGTTCCTCCTCTACCCGGCGAACGCGTGGCCGCACAAGAACCACGCGCGGTTGTTCGAGGCGTTCATGGAGATCCGCCGCGAGCGGCCCGAGGTCCGCCTCGTGCTCACGGGCGCGGACCACGACCGCCTGGCGCTCCCGGACGGAACCGCGTCCCGCGGCCACGTGAGCCTCGACGACCTGGTCGAGCTCTACCGCAGCGCCGCCGCGCTCGTCTACCCGAGCCTGTACGAAGGCTTCGGGATCCCCTGTGTCGAAGCGATGGCGTGCGGCTGCCCGGTCGCCGTCTCGAACGTGGCGTCGCTCCCGGAGGTCTGCGGCGACGCTGCCGTCTACTTCGACCCTCTCGACCCCGAGTCGATCGCCGACGGCATGCGCACGGTCCTCGACCACCCGCCCGCGGGCGGGCCCGAGCGCGCCGCCCAGTTCACCTGGGAGCGCTGCGCGCACGAGCACGACGCGGTCTACGAGGAGCTGGCAGCGACCGCCTGACCGCGGAGCCGGTCCAGGTCGGCATCGACAAGCAGCCGAACGAGCCCCTCGAAGTCGATCGTCGGTGCCCAGCCGAGCCGCGCCTGCGCCTTCGACGAGTCGCCGACGAGATCGTGCAGCTCAGCGGCGCCGCGGCGGAGCGACTCGTCGATGTGCACGTACTCGCGCCAGCCGAGACCGACGTGCGCGAATGCGAGCTCGACCAGCTCGCTGACGCTGTGCGGGACGCCGGACGCGATCACGAAGTCATCCGGCTCGTCCTGGCGGAGCATCAGCGCCATCGCCCGGACGTAGTCGCCGGCATAGCCCCAGTCGCGCCTGGCGTCGAGGTCACCGAGCCAGAGCTCGCCCGCGAGCCCGAGGGAGATCGACGCCGCCGCGTTCGCAACCTTGCGGGTGACGAAGTCGAGCGGCCGACGCGGGGACTCGTGGTTGTAGAGGATCCCCGAGCAGGCGTAGAGGCCATAGCGGCGCCGGTACGAGCGCACGATCAGGTGGCCGTACGCCTTCGCGACCCCGTAGGGCGTCACCGGCGAGAGGGCAGTCTCCTCGGTCTGCGGCACCTCGCGCGGCTCGCCGAAGATCTCGGACGAAGAAGCCTGGTAGAAGCGGATCTCCGGGTCGACATGGCGGATCGACTCGAGCAGCGCTGTGACGCCGACGGCGGCGAACTCGGCGGTCAGCACGGGCTGCTTCCACGACATCGGGACGAAGGACGGCGACGCCAGGTTGAAGACCTCGTGCGGACGATGCTCGCGCAGCGCGTCCACCAGCGAGAGCTCGTCGAGCAGGTCGGCCTGGACGAGCTCGATCCGGTCGCGGATCCCGGCGAGGTTGTCGAACTGCTCGGAGGTCGCCCCCCGGACGATCCCGACGACCTCGTAATCCTCGTCGAGCAAGAGCTCCGCGAGCAGCGATCCGTCCTGGCCCGCGATCCCGGTGATCAGCGCGCGCCGCGCAGCCATCGGGGCTAGACGATAGCTTCCGCGCATGTCGCTGACCGACGAGCTCCGCGCGGCTCCGCCGGAGCTGCACGGTCGGTTCGAGTTCTGGGGGCTCGCGTGGGAGGCGTTGGCGTTCATCGAGCGGGCGGTGCAGCCCGGGATGGCGACGCTGGAGACGGGCGCCGGGGCGAGCACGATCGTCTTCGCCGCCGGGGGCGCCGAGCACGAGACGGTGACGCCGTCGCAGCAGGAGGCGAACCGAATCCAGGAAGAGTGCGAGCGACGGGGGATCTCGACCGCGAACCTCACCTTCCGGATCGGCTCCTCTGCGGACGTCCTCCGGGACTGGGAGGGTCGCCCGCTCGACCTCGTGCTGGTCGACGGCGCGCACGCCTTCCCCTACCCCACTCTCGACTGGTGGTACCTCTCGCCACACCTGAAGGTCGGCGGCTTGATGCTGCTCGACGACGCGTACATGCCGCCGGTGGCCGCGGTCGTCGACCACCTGCGCGACTCGAAGGCCTGGCGGCTGGAGGAGCCGGTCAGCTTCCGCACCGCCGTCGCCCGCAAGCTCGCCGACGAGGT
>JBKOVQ010000066.1:0-13855 GCA_046723985.1 Actinomycetota bacterium
GCCTGGCCCTCCTCCCGATCGCGCAGCTCGAGGACCCAGCGCGTGAGGGTCGCGTTGACGCGATCCATCATGTACCCACCTCCCTTTGTGGGTCTACTACGTTTACTGACGTCTTGTAGGACTGCGCCGGCGCGTCCGGTACCGCCGGTCGGGTGGGTTGCACCTGCCAGAACGGGTAGTCCCGTGCTAGCCCGACCGTTTCACTGAAACGGGGGAACCGCGACTGCCGCGTCAGCGCGAGGGTACTGTTGGGCGCCCATGGACATGCGCCGCTTCCTCCCGATCATCCTGCTCGCGTTCGCGGCGCTGTTCATCCTCCCCCAGCTCTTCAAAGGGGGCTCGAGCTCGAAGACGCTGTCCTCGAAGGACCGGGCGTTGATGACGCGCGACGCGATGCTCCGGATCGACAGCGCCCAGAAGGCGTCGTTCGCGAAGAGCGCGAAGTACACGGACAGCCTCGCCGACCTCGTCGTCGCGGACAAGGTGCTGGCGAAGGAACTGACGGTGCCGCTGACGATCGACCTCAGCACCGGCGCCGGCGGCAAGAGGTACGTCGTCACGGTCTCCAGCGACGTCCTCAGCGTCTCCCGTGCGCGGAACGGCGCGAAGGTCGTCTCCAGCAGCTGCCGGGCGCTGAAGGGACGAATCGGGTACAAGTGCCCGGTCCCACCTGTACCGGGGACGACGACTACCGCCACGACCACGACGAAGTGACCGAGCCGCGCTGGTGGGAACTCCGCCGCGCGCAGAACCTCAAGCCCGCCACCTACACCTGCCCGCTCTGCGGACGGCGCCTCCAGTCGATGACCGACCATGTCCTCCTCTTCCCCGAGGGCGACCACTCGCTCCGGCGGCACGCGCACGCCGAGTGCGTCCGCAGCGCGCGCGAGGCCGGCCGGCTGCCGAGCCGGTCGGAGTGGAAGAAGACGCAGCCCCGACGCGGGTGGTTCCGGCGGAAGACCGCCTAGGGCTCGGGGACGATCGCGAACAGGCAGAAGACCCGGCGCGTCCCCTCGGGATGGTGGGCCGCGTCGCGGTCGCCGGTGTGCTTCTTCATCACCGCCCGGAGGTCGCCGTCGAGCGCCGCCACCTCCTCCTCGGTTAGCCATAGGTACGAGCGGCTGATCCCGGCGACCTCGCACCAGGTCTTCCCGTGCTCCTGCTCGACCAGCGCCCAGCGGCGGAACTCGTCCCGAAGGTGCTGGAGCGTCGTCGCCGCGACGACGTCGGCGGCCGAGGCGGAGAGAGTCTCGGGATCGAGGCTGAGCGTGCGTCCGGCCGCCCGCCAGGGGCGCTCTCGTCCGTCCTCGCGCGCTCCCCCACGCTCGACGATCCCCCAGCGCTCGAGGGCCCGCAGGTGGTAGCTCATCGCGCTCGGCGACAGACCGGTCAGCTCGGCGAGCTCGCTCGACGTCCGCTCGGACCCCTGGTAGAGCTCGTCGACGACCGCGAGGCGGGCGGGATGCGCAAGGGCGCGAAGCGCTCCCGGGTCTTCGAGCTTGATGTCGGCCTCGAGGCGACGCGGCAGTGCCATCGCTCTCATCGTACGCGGTCGACTTGAAGGCGTGAAGCACTTGCTTCACAATCATGAAGCGCATGCTTCAGATATTCGGGAAGAGCTCGATTTGGCGGCACCGCGACCTGCGGCTGATGATCCCGGCCCGGGCGATCAGCTCCTTCGGCGACGACGTGGCTCTGCTCGTGCTGACCCTCCGCGTCTACTCCGACGGACGCGGTCCGTGGTCGATCACCCTCCTGCTGCTGTGTGCGACGGTTCCGGTCGTCGCCCTCGCGCCTGTCGCCGGACGACTGGTCGACTCGATGCCGTTCCGGACGCTCGCGGTGGGCGCCGCCTTCTGGCAGGCGGCCTGCTGCGTCGCGCTCGCCTTCGTCGATCCGCTGTGGGCGGTCTACGCGCTCGTCGTCGCGCTCCAGGTGGGCCACGTGGTCGCGAACCCGACCTGGCAGGCGCTGACCCCGGAGATCGTCGAGGGCGACGAGCTCGGGCAGGCGGTGGGCGTCTCGCAGATGCTGCAGACCGTCGCAGCCGTTGCGGCGCCCGCGGTCGCCGGCCTGCTCGCAGGCGCCTTCGGGTACGGAGCCCCGCTGCTGATCGACGCGGCGACGTTCCTCGTGCTCGTCTCCGCCGCGCTCGGAATTCGGTCCAGACGGACACACGAGCGGGCGAGCGAGACGGGCATAGACGCCCCAGCACCGGCCGAGACGTTCTCCGTGCGACGCGACACCCTGCTCTGGCCGCTCCTGCTCGGCATCTGCGCGCTCGTCCTCGTCGGCGAGGCGACGAACGTGGTCGAGGTCTTCCTTCTGCGCGGGACGCTGGGCGCGCGCAACGTCGCGTTCGGCCTCGTGGCGGCGGCGCTCGCCGCCGGGGTCGTCCTCGGCTCCATGCTCGCCGGCCGACCGGCTGCGGACGACGTCCGGGCCCGCCGCGTCCCCGTCGCCGCCCTTGTGCTCGCGGTCACCCTCGGGCTCGCGGGGCTGGCGCCGGGCGTCTGGGTGTTCGCGGCGGCATGGGCGTTCCTCGGGGTGAGCAACGGCTATGCCAACGTCGACGGCACCACTCTCCTCCTCGGTCGGACCCCGGACTTCTGCCGCGGCCGCGTGCTCGCCACTGTCAACGCGATGATCCGCGGCAGCTCTCTCGTCGCGATGGTGCTCGGCGGGCTCGCCGGGACGTTGCTCGGGCCGCGGGAGACGTTCGTCGTCGCGGGCGCCCTGATGGCGGTCGCGGCCGTCGCCCTGCTCGCCCGGATCACCAGGACGCTTTCCGCTGACTCCGCGCGAAGCGCCGCCACTCCTTCCGCGCCTCCGAGCGAAGCCGAGCGTCCTGCTTGATCGCCAGGTGGCGCAGCTCGTCCTGGAGCCTGCGCCAGCTGACATAGCGCTCGCGGTCGAGGCTGCCGTCGGCGAGCGCCGCCTGCACGCCGCAGTCCGGCTCGCGCTCGTGCGAGCAGTCGGCGAAACGGCAGTTCGCGGCGGCGGCGGCGACGTCGTCGAAGGTCGTCGCCAGTCCCTCCTCGGCCTCCCAGAGTCGCAGCTCCCGCATGCCGGGCGTGTCGAGGAACAGGCCGCCGCCGGGCAGGACGAGGAGCTGGCGGTTCGTCGTCGTGTGACGCCCCCGCCCGTCGGCGCGAACGTCGCCGGTCTCCATCAGCTCCTCGCCCGCGAGCCGGTTGACAAGTGACGACTTGCCGACGCCCGACGAGCCCAGCGCGGCGACCGTTCTGCCTTCGACGAGGTACTGGGCGAGCTCCTCGACTCCCTCGCCGGTGACGTTCGAGACCGCGTGGGTCGGAACGCCGATCGCGACCGAATCGACCTCCAGCAAAGCCGTCTCGAGGTCGTCGCAGAGGTCGAGCTTCGTAAGGACGACGACAGGCGTGGCGCCGCTCTCCCAACCGAGCGTGAGGTACCGCTCCAGCCGGCGGGCGTTGAGGTCGCCGTCGAGGCCGGCGGTCAGGAAGACGACGTCGACGTTCGCGGCGACGACCTGCTCGATCGTCTGGCCGTGGTCGTTCGCAGCCATGCGCGAGAACTTCGTTCCGCGCGGGAGGACGGCCTGGACGAGCGCCGGGTCGGTCGGTGTCACCGCGACCCAGTCACCGACTGCGGGCAGGTCGGCGCGCTCGGCCGCCGCATGGCGGAGGCGGCCCGAGAGCTCGGCCTGGCGCTCTCCCCGCGCGGTGTAGGTGACGTAGGCATCCCGATGCTCGACCGCCACGCGCGCGGGCTCGAGGCCGTCGGCGGCATACAGGACGAAGTGTTCTTCGAGGGCTGGAGTCCAGCCGAGTTGTGCGAGCAACGCAGATCCTCCTCATGCGTACGTGAAAGAAGGCAGCCGAAGGCCGCCGGGGATACGAGCAGCGAGGGACGCGTTGCCTAGCCGGAACTAGCTAGCTGCGCGCCCTGCGCCGGAGGCAATCGGCAAGCGCGGTCTTCGTCATCTGTGCCACCTCCTGGAGTTGCAGGGCGTCTGAGCGCCGAACTGTAGCTGATCTACGGGAGCCGGAAGGCGCGCTCGCCGAGTAGCCGGTAGCCCTCGACCGAGGGGTGGTCGCCGTCCGAGGTCCACTGCTCGCGCATCCGCCCCGGCCGCTGGGGATCCTCGACTGTCGAGTAGAACGGCAGCACCGGGACGTCCTCCTTCCGTGCGATGTCGTGGATCAGCCCGTTGAGCCGGCGGATCTTCGGATCGGCCTGGGGGTAGCCGTTGTTCCAGGGAAGGAGCTCGACGAGCGCCACACGCCCGACCAGCCGCTTCCCATGCTCGACCATTCGCCGCAGATTGTCCGCCGCCCGGTCGACCGACCGGCCCTGGGCGATGTCGTTGATCCCGCCCTGGACGATCAGGACCTGCGCGTACTTCGCGCAGTCGTCCAGGCGCCGGGCGATCTCATCCGTCCGCTGCCCGTAGACACCGCAGTTACGGAACCCGAGCGTCGGATCTGCGTTCTCGGCCCAGTACTGCCACTGGCTCTTCTCGTCGGCGCCGAAGCCGAGCGTCTCGCGCATGCGCGGGTCGGGGTCGTAGGCGGGAGAGCCGGCGGTGATCGAGTCGCCGAGGGTGGCGACGAGCGTCGTCTGCGTCTCCCGCCCGGAGCCGCCGCAGCCGGCCAGCGCGAGCGCCCCGATGAGCGTCACGACAGCACGCCTCACCGGAGGTCGAGGTACTCGTTCGCTCCGCTGACGGTGAGGCCCGGGCTGGGCCCGCCCGCGACCGCGTAGACGCGCGTCCCGACCGCGACGACGCCGAGGCCATGGCGGGGTGTCTGCAGATCGGGCCGCCGCCGCCAGCCGCCCCGCGCGAGGTTCCACGCGTAGACCGAGGCGATCGTCCCGGCCGGCTCCTCACCTCCGACCGAGACGAGCGAGCCGGCCGCGACCGCCGCGCCGGTGCCGCCCCGAGCCCCCGGCACGTCGGGGAGCCGGCGCCACCGCTTCGTTCCCGGCGCCCAGCTCTCGAACGTGGCCACGTTCGTGTCGTAGCCCGCCTTCCGGCCTCCGACCGCGTAGATCCGTCCTCCGGCGGCGGTCACGGCGAGGTGTTCGCGGGGCGACGGCGCCGGGACGACCGACCAGCGGTTCGTCCGGAGATCGAGGCCGAAGGCACGCCGCGCGAGGCCGACGGCCCCGACCCCGCCGACGACGTACAGCCGCCCGCCGACGACGGCCGCACCACCGGCGGCGCGCGGCTCAGGCATCCGCGGAAGCGAACGCCAGCGGACGCCGTCGAAAGCGAACACGGTCCGCAGCCGGTCGCCTGCTCCAAACCCGCCGCCGTAGCCGCCGGCGACGTAGGCCCGTCCGCCGCCCGAGGCGACGAGCGGATGGTGAACAGCGGCGGGCAGATCGGGCAGACGGCGCCAGCGACCCGAAGCGGGCGAGTACGCATCAGCCTCTGCGGACACGGAACCGTCCACGGCCAGCCCGCCCACGACCACGACCTCGCCCCGCAGCATCGCCGCCCCGACCTCCGTCCGGGGCGTCGGAAGCGGCGCGGCGCTGACCCAGGCCAGCGCGGCAGCGAGGACCTGCGCGGCGATCACGTCGCAATCTCCCCCACGCGCTCGCCACGGGTGTTCACCAGCGGGACCGTGCGGAACTCGTCGCCGAGGCCGAGGAACGACGCCAGCGCGGGGCGCAGGGCCCGCATGTTCCCGTCTTCGACCTTCAGTGCGATCCCCGCGCCTTCGGGCGTTGCGGCGCAGATCAGACCCTCGGCTCCGCCCTTCGCGATCCAGCCCGGTCGAAGCCGCATCAGGTCCGTGTCCAACGCGCCGCGCTCGTAGCCGATCAGCTCCGGATGGGCGGTCATCGCGGCGACGACGCGGTCGCCGCCGTCCCACTCGGCAAGCCTCGAGAAGGTGTAGGCCATGCGCTCGAGCGTCAGCGCGAAAGTGGGGACGCCGCAACCGTCGACTGCGGTGAGCACCTCGCTCTCCGGCACCTCGGCCGCGGCCGCAACCTCGGCGAAGAGGAGCCGCTGGAGCGGGTGACTTGCCAGCCGGTAACCCTTCGTCTGCCACCCACGGGCACGGCACACGGCCAGGAAGCCGGCGTGCTTGCCCGAGCAGTTGTGCGACAGGAGGCTCGGGCCGCGGCCGTCCTGCGGCCCGAGCTCGAGGTCGGCCTCGGTCGCAGGCGCCTTCTCCAGCAGGCTGCGGGCAGCCTCGAGCTGCGGCGGCTCCGCGCGATGCGACGCGCAGGCGATCGCGAGCTCCACCTCGGTGACGTCGTCGCGCTCGCGGGCAAGGGGCAGCGCCTGGAGCGGTTTCGAGGACGAGCGGTACAGCGTGACGAGGCTCGGATCGCCGGCCGACTCCGTGATCCGTCCGTTCTCGACGACGACCGCGTGGACAAGGTGCGTAGCCTCCACCAGCGGCCCGCGCCGCACGGTTACGCTGATCGGGCCCATGGCGAGGAGAGCCTAGATGCCTGAGCTGCCCGAGGTCGAGGCCTGGCGACGCGCGCTGGACGGGCCGGTCCGTGCCTTCCCGATCGAGCGAGCCGGGCCTGCTCACGTTGCCACGCTGAAGACCTTCGACCCGCCGCTCTCCGCGCTGGAGGGGCGGCAATTCGCGGGCGCCGACCGTCGAGCGAAACGCCTGTTGTTTCCGACGGACGACGGCGAGCTCGTCGTTCTCGTCCACCTGATGACGGCGGGACGACTCCGTTACCTCCGGCCGGGCGAGAAGGGCCCGAAGACACCGGCGCTCCGGCTGCGCTTCACCGACGGCGCGGAGCTCGTTCTCACCGAGGCCGGCTCGAAGAAGCGCGCCGGGGTCTGGCTGCTGACGCCGGAGGCGGCCGAGGCGGAGCTTTCGCATCTCGGGCCCGAGGCCATCGGGCTCGGATCCGAGCGTTTCGCGGGCATCCTGCAGGCGGAGTCGCGCCGGCTTCACTCGCTCCTTCGCGACCAGCGCCTGATCGCCGGGATCGGGCGGGCGTGGGCGAACGAGATCCTCCACCAGGCGAAGCTCTCGCCCTTCGCACTCTCGACCGAACTCTCGCCCGAGCAGGTCGAGAGGCTGGCGCGGGCGATCGACGAGGAGCTCTCGCGCGGGCTCGAAATGCGAGAGCGAGGCGCGAAGGACGCGCAGGTCTACCGCGTCCACGACCGCCTGGGCGAGCCTTGTCCCGTGTGCGGAACGCCGATCGCCCGGGTCGACTACGAGGAGCACACCATCTACTACTGCCCGAGGTGCCAGACCGGCGGCCGCGTGCTCAAGGACCGCCGACTGTCGAGACTGCTTCGGTGATCGGGCTGGTCGAGGAATGGCGCGACGAGGGAGCGACGAGCCGCGAGCGGCCGATCGCACCGCTCCACCTGCACCGCAGCGAGGACGAGGCGTGGTACGTGCTGGAGGGAGCGCTCGGCTTCCGGGCGGGCGATGACGAGGTCGAGGCGGGTGCGGGGCAGTCGGTGATCGTGCCGGCCGGGACTCCTCACTCCTACTGGAACGCGACTGCCGTGCAGACGCGCTACGTGATCGTGATGGGTCCGCGAACGGCAGCGCTTGTCCGTGCGATCCACGCGATGGACCCGTTCGACCCAGCCCGGCTCCCCGCGCTGTTCGAGGAACACGACTCCGAGCTGCTCGGCTGAGTCAGCTCACGTGGAGGCCGTAGCAGCTGTACGACCACGGCCAGTCCTCGACCCGTTCGCAGAGGCGGGCCTTGACCGGGTTCAGGAGCACATACGTGCAGGTGTCGAAGATCCGAGTCTCGTCTTCGAGCACGCGGCACTTGAACCGCTCGGCGAAGACGTGGCCGAACGTGCCGTAGCGCCGGTTGAAGCCCCGGGCGTAGCGCGAGTTCAGCTGGTGCATCCCGCGCGAGAGCGATGCAACGTCCGCGTCGAGGACAAGGTGGTAGTGCGTCGACATGACGCAGGCGGCGTAGAGCTGCCAGCGGAACCTCCGCGCACACCGACCGATCAGCCTGAAGAGCTCGGTGCGATCCTCCGCGGTCGGGAACGCAACGTCCGCGGCGACACCTCGGCACCAGACATGGAAGTAGCCGTCGGGAAGGTCGGATCTCCGGATGCGCGTCATTTGCTCCACGGTAGCCTCGCGGTCGCGCTGTCCGACAACTGTGGACAGGTCGTTGCCGTTCTGGCACACGTCTGGTGCCAGGCATTGGTTGTTGAAAACGCCTCGCTGCGCGGGGCGGTCGGGCCGATCAGGCGAACTGGATCGTCAGCGTCTCGTCTTCGACGCCGACCGAGGCGCCGAGCGCACGGACGTGCATCACCGCGACCGCTGCGCCGAGGTCGCGCAGGTCCTCCCCGAGGACGACCGGCGCCGACGCCGCCGTGATCGGCGACACTCGGAGCGCCGGCCCGTCGGCGACCACCGCGACGTCGTCGAGGCCGCCGTGGCGCAGCGCACACTGGACGAGCGACGTGACCGAGCGCCGCGCCGCGTCGACGTCCGTTTCGACCGTCGCGCCCTCGCCGGAGACGGCAACCCGCTCTGCCCCAAGCGCCGCCGCGGCCGCCGCCGCGAGCTCCGCCGTCGAGACCGACAGCCGCTTCGGCTCGTAGCGGTCGCTCTCGATGCGAGCAGCGAGCGACAGCTCGTCAACCAGCTCCGCGAGCTGCTGCGACGCCGTCTCGATCATCTCGGCGTAACCGGCCAGCTTCGGGTCGAGCCCGTCGGCCCGTGAGATCGTGCGCGCGAACCCGTAGACGGTCGCGAGCGGGGTGCGCAGGTCGTGGCAGGCGAGGCTGACGAGCCTCGAGAAGGTATTTTCGTCGGTCACGTTTCCCCTGGTAGTTTGGGGAGAATAGATGGAGCGGACGGATGTCCTAGCCGGCGATCTCCAGTCCTCGGAGCCCGAGGTTCGGATCGGGCTCTCCCGCGCCGGCGTCCGCGGCGTGAACAAGGCGATCCGCCTCCGCCGCGGCCGCTACGAGAAGCTCGTCTTCGCCGAGATCTCCTGCTCCGTCGACCTCGACCCGCAGCAGCGAGGCGTCCATATGTCCCGCTTCCCCGAACTCTTCGAGCAGGCAGTGGACGAGCTCGTGATCGGAGAAGCGCTGCTCGTCGAGGAATTGGCAGAGCACATCGCCCGCGCGGTCGTCGGCCGCCAGCAAGCACTGCGCGCCGAAGTGGAGGTGACCGCCCAGTACCCGCTTCAGCGCGAGACCCCGGTGACGCGGATGCGAACCCAGGAGATGGTCTCGCTGATCGGGATCGCGGCCGCCTCCGCTGACCGGATCCGCAGGCTCGTCGGCGTCGAGGCGACCGGCATCAACGCCTGCCCGTGCGCCCAGGGCCTCGTCCGCGGGCGCGCGTCCGAGCGCCTGCGCGACGCCGGCTTCGGCGAGGACGAGGTCGACCGGATCCTCGATCTCGTTCCGCTCGCGACGCACAACCAGCGCGGCCGCGGCATGCTGTATGTGGGCACGGACCGCCCGATCAACGCCGAGGATCTCGTCGAGATCGTCGAGCGGTCGATGAGCTCGCCGATCTACGAGCTGCTGAAGCGGCCCGACGAGCTCTTCGTCGTCGAGCACGCTCACCTCCAGCCGCGGTTCGTCGAGGACTCGGTGCGGGTGGCATTGAAGGAAGCGCTCGAGACCTACGGCGACCTCGCCGACGACGACTTCCTCTGGTCGAGGCAGGTCAACCTCGAGACGATCCACGCCCACGACGTGCTCGCCGAGCGCTACGGCACGGTCGGCGAGCTGCGCGCGGAGCTCGAGCACGGCGAGCGGCCCGGGAGCCACACAGAGCTGCGGGAGTGGCTCACCAGATGAACGAGACCAAGGAACGGCTCGACCGTGGCTCAGGCACCGGGCTCGGGCCGCCCTGGCACGTGATCGTGCTGAACGACAACCACAACACCTTCGACGGCGTCGCGGCCGCGCTCGCCTCCGTGCTGCCCGACGTCTCGTTCGAGCAGGGCCTGGCCTACGCCAACCGGATCCACACGATGGGAGAGGCGGTCGTCTGGTCCGGCCACCGCGAGGTGGCCGAGCACTACTGGAGCGGCCTCAAGCGGCGCGGCCTGACGATGGCCCCGCTCGAGAACTAGGCGCGTCTCGCCGGAGCGACAGCCGCGGCTCGGTTCCGTTCAGGAGCCGGCGGATGTTCGACCGGTGGAGGACGAAGATCGCCACGGCGAGAACGGTCGTGAGGGCGATCACCTCCCACGACCAACCCGTCAGCACGACGAGCGGCGGCATCAGCGCCGCCACCGTCAGCGAGGCGACCGACGAGTACCGGGTGATCAGGGCGACGATGACCCAGAGGCAGAAGGCGATTCCCGCGGCCTTCGGGGCGAGCCCGAAGAGAACGCCGCCACCAGTGGCGACGATCTTGCCTCCGCGATGGAACCGGAGGAACACCGGGCGGTAGTTGCCGAGCAGCGCGGCGCAGCCGGTGGCGACGGCGACGCCGGCGCCGGACACCTCCATCGCGACGTACGTCGGCGCAAAGCCCTTCGCCGCGTCGATCACCGTTACCGCCATCAGGGCGGCGAGCCGTGCACGGCCGCCGAACGCGCGGGCGGCATTCGTCGCGCCGGTCGTCCCGCTCCCGATCGTCCGGATATCGACACTCTTCACAGCGCGGACGAGCCAGTACCCCGTAGGGATGCTGCCGGCGAGGTAGCCGGTTGCGATGAGGATCGCGGTCGTCAGAGGTGCCTGCTCACCGCAGGGGGATGCCGTACCTCCCGACCCAGTCGTTCACGACCTGCCAGTCGAGGTTGTTGAAGAACGCCTCGATGTACGAAGTCCGGTCGGTCTGGTAGTCGAGGAAGTAGGCGTGTTCGTACACGTCGAGCGCGACCAGCGGGGTGGCGTTCCAGACGGAAAAGGTGTTCTGGGCGTCGCCGAGGTAGTTGAACAGGCGCCCCTCGTCCCAGTCGTACGCCGTCCAGGCCCAGCCGCGGCCGCCCATTCCGGTCGCCTTCAAGTCGCTGCGCCAGGCGTCGACCGAGCCGAAGTCACGCCTGACGAGGTCGCCGAACGCGCCGTCCGGGTCGCCGCCGTGACCGCCGAGGTGCTCGAAGTAGATCTCGTGGTTCTTGATCCCGCCGATCGCGAAGGTCAGGTCGACCTTCAGCGAACGGAGGTCGGAGTACACCTGGTTCGCGCTCGAGAGGTCGACCTCGGCCAGCTTCCCGAGGATTTCGTTCCGCTTGGCGACGTACCCCTGGTAGAGGCGATAGTGGGCCTCGACGGTCTCGCGGGAGATCCCGTCGAGCTCGAGAAGGCCCGGTTTCAGCTCGCGCGCGACGATCTGCTCGTAGTTGCTCATCTGTTCCTTTCCTTGCAGGCAAACGCGCGGGGAGCATACCCCTCGTGAAACCGAGCGGGCGCGACGCACGTAGCACCGAGGATGAGCCTTAGCGTCGCGTTACTTGCCCCCTTGCCCTCGCCCGCTCGCTCCGCGACGATGCCGCGGGTGTCTGTCATCGAGCCGACTGACGAGGAGCTGCTCGCACGGGTTGCCGACGGCGACCGCGACGCGTTCGGCGACCTGTACCAGCGCTACGCTCGCGCGGTGCTCGGCCTCGCGATCCGCAGGCTCGGCGACCGCGGGCGCGCGGAGGACGCGGTGCAGGAGGCCTTCGCCTCTGTATGGCGGGCTGCGCGGAGCTACAGGCGCGACCGCGGCCCGGTTGCACCGTGGCTCTACGCGGTCGCGCGGAACGCGATCGCCGATCGGGGCCGCCAGCGGATCGAGCCGCCGGCCGAGCTGACCGACTCGCCGTCCGACGACCCCGGGCCGGCGGACCTCGCCGAGCAGTCGTGGGTCTCGTACCGCGTCCATCGCGCGATGGAGGACCTGCCGGACACCGAGCGCACGGTGCTCGAGCTGGCGTACTGGAGCGGGCTGTCCCAAAGCGAGATCTCGGACTTCCTGGGGATCCCGCTCGGTACCGTGAAGACGCGCACGCGGAGCGGGCTGCACCGTCTCGCCGACGCGCTCGAGGAGGAGCTGGGATGAGCGGACCGGATTTCGACGATCTCGTCGGCGGCGAGGGCACGCCGGACGAGCTGGCACGACTCCGCCGTGCGCACCAGATGCTGATTGCCGCCGGGCCGCCGCCCGAGCTGTCGCCGCGCATCGCCGAGGCGCCGGCGGCGGCATCGAGCCGCTCGTCGCTGGTTCCACGACGGCGCCGTGGCGCGGCCTTCCTCCTCGCCGCCGCGGTCGCTGCCGCAGCCTTCGGGATCGGGTTCCTGGTCGGCGACCGCGGCTCGAGCGACTTCCCGGCACAGGGATCTCCGATCGCGATGAACCCGCCCGCAGGAGCCGCCGACCAGACGGGCCACGCCTCCGTGCTGATCGGGGACCGCGACGCGGTCGGCAACTGGCCGCTGCTCGTCCGGGTCAGCGGGCTGAAGCCGCTCCCCAAGGGTCAGTGGTACGAGCTGTACCTGACCCGCGACGGGAAGCGCGCCGCCTGGTGTGGTGCCTTCTCGGTCAAGGGGACCGGGAGGACGACCGTGCACTTCTCGGTGCCGTACAAGCTGAAGCGCTTCAACGGCTGGGTGGTCACCACCAGCCAGCGGCAGGCGAAGCCGCCGGTGCTGCTGACGACCTGACCTGGGCTAGGGGGCGCCCTTGGGGCGCGTTCGGGCGCGCTCTATTAGCTGGTCGCGCCCTCAGGGCGCAACGCGGTCATTCGCGACGAACGCCGCGTGCGTGACCGGCATGTGCTCGGCGAAGAACTGCTCGATTGCCTCCGCATACCTGCGGATCTCGCGCTGGGCCGTGTCCGCCGCGCGCAGGGAGACGAAGTTCATCAGCGAACGAGCATTGATCGTCCAGTAGAACTCGGTGTAGGCACCGACCGGCATCACGCAGCGGGCGAGCTCGCGGGCGACCCCGAGGTCGACGAGCCGCTCGTACGTCTCGAACGCGGCGTCGTAGACGGCGCGGAGCTCCTCGCGGGTCTGCTCGGCGACCTCGGGCTCGACCGGCTCAAAGGTGTACGCGCCTGGTTTGCCGACCTGCGTGCGCACGTCCTCCGGCTCGGGGACGTAGAAGTCGTCGGTCGCCTTCGCGTAGCGCATGCTGAACTCGTTGAAGGAGCCGACCCGGTGTCGCATCCACTCGCGTGCGACGAAGATCGGGCAGCGGATGTGGAAGCGGAACGCGTTGTGCTCGAACGGCGTTCCGTGGCGGTCGCGCATGAGGAAGCGGATCAACCCCTCGTCGGACTCGTCCATCTCCTCCTTGTGGCGTGCGAAACTGACGCGGGCGCCGTTGACGACCGAGAGGTCGCTCGCCATGGCGCCGTCGAGCCGCACGAACCCGTGGTCGAGTACGCGGATGGTGTTCTCGGGTATCACTTCGGTCGTGGCGGCCACCGGGACGCCGAGTGTAGCGGGGGCACATGTCGGATCCTCCGGCTTTTCGTATCCGACGTGGAAGCCGGACTTCTATCCCGCCGGGACGCCGCAACGCGAGTTCCTGCGGTTCTACGCGGAGCGCCTGAATTCGGTCGAGTTGAACACGACTGGATACCGGTTGCCCGAGGAGGAGCAGTTTCGGCGCTGGGCGGAGGAGACACCCGACGGCTTCCGCTTCGCCGTCAAGATGCCGCATCCGAACCGGCTCCGAGCCTTCACCGAGCGTGCGCGCATACTCGGCGAGAAGCTCGGCCCAGTACGAATCGTCGTCCAGCAGGCGCGCGACGATGTGTTTCTGGCGCGTCTGCTCGATTCGCTCGACCCGGCGCTCCAGTGGGCACTCGACCTCCGCCACGAGTCCTGGGCGGGTGCCAAGACCGGCCGCGCGGTCGTCGTCAACGCCCTCGGCGGCGACGCACCGTTCCGATACCTGCGCCTGCGCGAGCCGCCGTACGACGA
>JBKOVQ010000246.1:0-4882 GCA_046723985.1 Actinomycetota bacterium
CACCTCTTCCGACGTCAGCGTCTGTGCGGCGAGAACGGCCTGCCGCTGGCGTTCGACGAGCTCCTGGAGCTCGGGAGATGCGGCCACGCGGGCCTCGACCTCGGCGCGGCGGCCGGCCGGGAGTGTCCCGTCGGCCAGCGCGGACAGCTCGGCCATCTCCTTCGTGCTCAGTCGGGCTGTCACATCGCTCACCGCGCCTACATGAGACCACAGAGTCGCTGCTACCAGCGGCCGACAGGGGCCCTCCGCACGACTCGGGCGACGAGGAAGCTCCCGAGCAGCGCGACGGTCACCAGCTCGGCGACGCGGGACGCCGTGATCGCGGGCGGGTCGTACCCGGGCTCCATGAACCCGAACACAGGCGTCCGCTCGGCGATCAGCAGGAACACGAAGCTGGTCGCGGCGAGCCCGGCACCGCCGAGCGCCAGCAGCGCCACGAATGCGTCGCCCAAGCGGCCGACCCAGTGCTCGACGGGGGCCAGGAGCCCGAGCCCGATCGCGGTCGCACCGGCGAAGTTCAGGACGAACAAGGTTCCGATCGTCGGAATCGCCGAGTAGAGGTACAGGTACTGCTGGAGATGGACGGAGCCGACCGCGAGCACCGAGAGCGCCCCCAGCACTCTCGCGGCCAGCGACACGAACGACCCGCGGGTGACCGCGGGGCGAAGCGGCGTGACCTCGGCCGACGTCGGGACCGGCGGCCGCCTCGGCGCTTCGAGTACGCCGGTGTTCTTGCTCGAGACATGCATGCGAGACCTCCTCGAATTGATGGCTCTGCTTTCGAGGACGCCCGCGGGCGTCAACTCTTCCCGATGCCTGATTCGGGCGACGGGTCCCCGGCTGTTCTTCCTCCGCGGTCCCCGTCAGGGCAGCTCCTGCAGTCCGGCGCCGTTGAGCACGTAGGCCGGCGCGACGTCGCCGGCGTCCGCCTGTACCAGGTCGACCACGGCGGTGCCCGCGATCTGCGGAGTGAGTAGCGGAAACGGACGCTGGTCGAGGAAATCCTCAACGGACTGGCCGGCTCGAGCTGCGTATGCGCGCACCGCCGGGCGGCCGACGCCGGTCTCCGGTGCTGGGGGAGCACCGCCGTGAAGGTGATTTCCAGACCAGCGTGGGCCGCCTCCTCCTGGGCGTATGCCGTCATGAAGCGCTGCGCCGCTTTGGCGCCCGCGTAGCCGCCACTGAGCGGTGAGCCGTTCGGGTTCAGCACTGCCCCGCTGCTGAAAACGACCACTCGGCTGCCCGGCTGAAGCGGCTTGAGCAGCGCCTGGCGCAGCCAGTGGAACGACCATCGCCCGCGCGAGTGTTAGCCGGCTGTTGTGGCCGTGTTAGCGGCCTCCTCGACGCTGGGTCGCGACAGCTGAAGGACCCACGACACAGGGAGGCATCAGATGAGTACGACCGCTGAGACGACGATCCGCAACGGCGTCGACACGGCACAGCTCTACGCAACGCTCGACGCGATCAAGGACGACCCGACGCTGGCGAAGTTCAAGTTCCGGGCGCGGAACCTCTGGATCTGGGGTGCCCACAACCGCACGACGATCCGCGACTTCTACGCGGCGAACCAGGAGGACACGTCCCGCGCCGACGAGTTCACGGTCGACGCAGGGGAGCCGGCGATCCTGCTCGGCACCGACACGGGACCGAACCCCGCCGAGTACCTGCTCCATGCGCTCGCGGCCTGCCTGACGACGTCGCTCGTCTACGTCGCCGCAGCGCGTGGCGTCGAGTTGACGGCGGTGGAGTCGACGCTCGAGGGCGACATGGACGTGGAGGGTGCGCTCGGCCTCTCGGACGACCACCGCAACGGCTTCGAGCGGATCCGCGTCTCGTTTCGCGTCGCCGGAAACGCGCCCGAGGAGAAGCTGCGCGAGGTCGTCGAGCGAGCACAGCAGCGGTCGGCCGTCTTCGACATGGTCACCAACGGTGTCCCCGTGACGGTGGACGTGGCGACTGCCTAGACGAGCGACCGCGGTTGGCGGCTGTCACGCACAGCCGCCAACCGCGTCCTCCGGGAGACGAAGCCCGCCATGACTCACGCACCGACTGCCGCAACGAACGCGACTGTCGCAGCCGCCGAGTTCGCCGACGCGATGAGCACGCTCGCGAGCAGTGTCGTCCTCGTCACCTGCCGGCTCGACGATCGGCCGTGGGGGATGACGGTGACCGCATTCGCGTCGGTGTCGGCGTATCCGCCGACGGTGCTGGTGTCCCTTGGCTCGGAGACTGCCAGCGCTCGCGCGATCGCGGCGACGGGTGCGTTCGGGGTCAGCATCCTCTCTCGCGACCAGGTCGAGGTCGCAGAGGTCGGAGCGGCGCCCGGCGAGCCGAAGTTCCTCGACTCGCTCGTGGAGCCCGGCGATCGCGAGCGCGAGAGCCCCGCGGTCGCTCGAGCCCTCGCGCATCTCGACTGCGTCGCCTTCGAGTCGGTCGACGCGGCCGACCACACGGTCTTCTTCGGCTACGTCCAGATGGTGCGCCGCCGGCATGGTGGCGACCCGCTCCTCTACCACGGCCGCAGCTACGGCTCGTTTCTCGCCCCAGCACCGACGACCGAAAGGAACCTGAGATGTGTCTCGAGTTGACAGCGAAAACCAAGGCAGGAGATCGCCTCGTCGCGCTCGCCGAGGAGCTCGCGGACGAAATCGGCGGGCGTGCCTCGACGCACGACCGCGAGGCGAGCTTCCCGTACGAGAGCCTCGCCGCGATCAGGCGGAGCGGGTATCTCGCGGCGCCGATCCCCGCGGAACTCGGCGGTCTCGGCGTCACCTCCCTCCACGACGTACTCGTCGCGTCGACCCGGCTCGCACGAGGGGACGCGGCGCTGACGCTCGGCGTCAACATGCACCTCGTCTTCGTGCTCAACGTCGTCCGCCTTTGGCAGGCGACGAGGGCATCGGGCGACGAGCGACGCGCCGCCGCGTTCGGGGCGACGATGGAGCAGGTTGCGCGTGACGGAACTGTCTTCGCGTCCGCGGTCAGCGAGCCCCGACAGGATCTGACGCGGCCCGCCACGACGGCCACAAGGACCGAGACGGGGTGGAGCATCTCGGGACGCAAGATCTTTTCCACCATGTCGCCGGCTGCGGACGTGCTCTACACGGCCGTCACCTACATCGACGACGGCGGGAACGAGCGGTACGGCTACGCGATGGTGCCGCGCGAGACGCCGGGCGTGGTCGTCCACGACGACTGGGACGCGCTCGGCATGCGTGCGTCGGGTAGTCATTCCGTCTCGTTCGAAGACGTGCAGCTTCCGGCCTCGGCGCTCCGAGGAGGGTTTCCCACGGGTGACGCCGCCGGATATCTCGAGCGGAACCTCAGCGCGGGTCTCTTCCATGCGGCAGTCGCGGTCGGCATCGCCGAAAGCGCGAACGCAACCGTCGTCTCGCGGCTCGCAGGGGCCGCCGAGCTCGAGCCGCACACGCAGATGCTCGTCGCGGAGAACGTCGTCGACCTCTCGGCGTGCCGTGCAGTCTTCTCGCGCGCGGCGTCGCTGATCGACGAGCACTACGCGCTCAACCCGACGTCTCGGGGAACGAGCGACGAGATGACGTTCCTCTTCGGGGAGGCGCAGAGCGCGAAGCTCTTCATCGGCGACGCCGCGGTCCGGATCGTCGATCGGGCGCTCGGGATCAGCGGTGGCGCCGGCTACCTCAACGGCAGCCCGCTCGCGCGCGCGTACCGCGATGTCCGCGCGATGCCGTTCATGCACCCGCTCGGCGCCAACCGCGCCTACGCGTTCCTCGGGCAGCTCGCGGCGGGCCGGGAGCCGACGCTCCACTGACGGAACCACAGGCTGCAGGATGAAAACTCACCCGCGCGGGGCTACGCTCGGCGCGTGGAGTTCAGGATCCTGGGCCCACTGGAGGTACGCGACGGCGAGCGTGTCCTGCCGCTCGGCGGCGCCCGGCGGCGGGCGGTGCTGGCCCTGCTCCTGCTCGACGCGAACCGCGTGGTCTCGGTCGACCGGCTCGTCGACGGCGTTTGGGGCGACGCGCCGCCGTCCTCCGCGCTTGCGTCGCTCCAGAACCACCTCGCCCGCCTCCGGCAGGAGCTCGGCGAGCGGCTCGTCACCCAGTCGCCGGGATACGTGCTGCGGGTCGCCGACGGGGAGCTCGACCTCGACCGCTTCGAGCGGCTCGTCGACGACTCGCACGGCGCCGAGCCGGCGGTCGCGGCCAACCGCCTCGCCGAGGCGCTCGCGCTCTGGCGTGGCCCGCCGCTCGCCGACCTCGCCGACGCGCCGGCCGGCCGCGCCGCGGCACACCTCGATGAGCTCCGGCTCGCCGCACTCGAGGAGCGCCTCGAGGCCGATCTCGCACTCGGTAGGCACGCAGCCCTCGTGCCCGAGCTCGAGGAGCTCGTCGTCCTGGAGCCGTACCGGGAGCGCCTCAGGCGCCAGCTGATCGTCGCGCTCTACCGCTCGGGTCGCCAGGCGGATGCGCTCGAGGCGTACACGCAGGCTCGGCAGGCCTTCGTCGACGAGCTCGGGACGGA
Source organism: Actinomycetota bacterium (assembly GCA_046723985.1). GTDB lineage: Bacteria > Actinomycetota > Thermoleophilia > Gaiellales > Gaiellaceae > DATBLE01. Next base: position 4,504 of record JBKOVQ010000246.1, read on the forward strand.
GCCGGGCCGCGAGCTCCAGGAAGTCCACCGGGCCGTATTGCGCCAGGATCCGGAGCTCGACCTGCCCGCCGGGCCCGAGCGTCCGCCCGCACGGCCGCCGCTTGCCGAGGAGCGCAAGACGGTCACCGTGCTGGCCGCCGACGTCACGCCCGACGATCTCTCCGACGATCCGGAAGCGCGGCGCGCGCAGCTCCGCGAGCGAAGCGAGGCCGCAGGGCGCGTGCTCGAGACCCACGGTGCGACTGTGCAGAACCTCGGGAGCGGCCGCCTCCTCGGGGTGTTCGGCGTTCCCACGGCGCGCGACGACGACGCACTGGAGGCCGCTCGCGCCGCGGTTGCGCTCCGTTCGGCCGCGCGGATCGGGCTCGCGACAGGAGAA
>JBKOVQ010000131.1:0-5894 GCA_046723985.1 Actinomycetota bacterium
GGCCGGGAAGGATGACGTAGTAGCCGGAAACCGAGTGCAACCTCCTGATGTCTCCATCAGTCACGGCGAGCGTCTCGTTGCAGTACGGGTTGGCGCACTCGCACATGTAGCGTCGATCGCCTCTGGTGCCGTTCCTAGCGATGAGGTCGTTGATCCGCCGATAGAACTCCTCGGTCTGCACGATTCGCTGCTCGCGCGGCATGCTCATGAACTCGGGGTGGCGGGCGAGCTCACGCAGGATCGGCTCCGGAGTTGCGAACGAGGCAACGACCTCACTCGCGAGTCCGTGCAGCTTCTGTCCATTGCCTCGGGCGCTTGATCGCAACAGGTGGAAGGCGGAGTCGATCGGGAGCCCGATCCGCTCGCGCAGCATTCCCTTTGCCTGCTCGATCGCGATCCGCGAGTCGAGCGCGACTCGCAGTTGCTCCGCTTCTCGACGCCAGACCTCCCCGTCCTGTGTCGCTTCTTCCAGCATCTCCGCCCCGATCCTCGCGTGCGCCAACCGGGCGGCCGGCGCGCCACTGCGAAAGATGAGCGACTCGACAAGGTCAGGCCGGGCGCGGACAGGATCCGAAGCGGTATCAAGCACCGTAGCACTCCTCGCGCACAGGTCGCGCGCGGATCGACTCTTGAAGCCGAAACTGGCCCGAGGTAGAATCGGGCTCGCAGCGAGCTTCCTCCTTGGCCCAGACCCTGCGAGGTGAGTGCTCGCGGTTGGAAAACCGAGATCGCCTGCAGGAGCGGCGTGCGCGCACTCAGCGCCAACACCGAGAGTCGGGAGGAGACGTAGCTGTGCTGGCTGACGGCAACCACGGGGCCCGTGAAGCGAGGTTGGAAGCGATCGCTCGGCGTTTTCATGAGCGTCAGCTCGAGGACTCTCCTGAGCGGATCGCCGAGTTGATTCACCCGGAGGCAGAGATGGCGCTCGTGGTCAATGACTTCAGGTCTGTTCGGGGCCGCGATCAGATCGTCGCCGAGCTCAGCGAGGCGCGTGAACGGATGATCTACAGCGCTGTGGTCGAGCGGTGCGAGAAGGTTGATGAGTCGACGCTTTTGCTGCGCGGCCAGGCTCGGTACGCCGTCGACCGCGGCCTGACGCACTCCACCGTCTGCTGGCTTGACATTTTTCGGGATGAGCTCCTTTGGCGGGTGCATGCGTTCCGGACGGAGGCGCAAGCGAGAGCAGCGTACGAACGGTTCAGCAGCGATGGGCAGGCAGTTCAGGTGCGCGGAACAATCCAGCCGGATCTTGCTGAGCGAGGCAAGGATGGCGGAATCTCGGCGACGCTCGCGGATGGCGACGGAAACCCAGAAGAGAGTGGGAGTGGACCTTCTGGCCGGCGTGCGCTGAATGAGGCGCTGTTCCGGCGTCTCAACGAGGAAATCGAACGCATTGAGATCGACAACGGGGCGGACGCGAGTCAGCCGATCGACTTCATTTGCGAATGCAGTTCAGCCACCTGCATGAAGGTGGTGAGCTTGTCGCGGGCAGAGTACGAGGCGGTCAGGGACGGACCTTCCACATTCATCGTCGCGCCAGACCACGAAGAGCCCGCGATCGAAGATGTCGTCGTGGGCTACAGCGAGTTCTCTGTCGTCGAGAAACACGGCGAAGCCGCAGCGGTCGCCGAAGAAACCAATCCTCGCGACTAGAGCTTGGTATTCAGTAAAGCGATGAGAGGCGATGTGCGTTCAGTCGTGCTCAGAACAACGAGGTATCAGCGGATGCGATCCCGCCCGGAGAGGAACCCCTCCCCGCGCTGATCCCCGCGGGCGCCCCGGGGTCGCGGGCGCCGCCGCTGGGAACCACTGGCAGTAGCCTCGGCTAACGCACGAGTCCCGCCGCCTGCCAAACGAGCCCGTGATGAGCGAACGTGGGCCGAAGCCCGCAGTCCTCGAGCACGGTGAGCATCGCTGACGGAGGATGGGCGAACGTCCGGAACTCCTTCCGCGCCAACCTGAAGGAGACGTTCTGACCAGCAACGACTAAACGCGACACGGCGTTGCGGCGCGGGTAGCTGAAGACGACGAGCCGTCGAGCATGCTCGGCGGCGGCTCGCAGCAGCAGCTCGATTTGAATCTCGCCGATGCCGCCGCCGACCTCGAGCACGGTTGCGCCCTCGATCCCGCGCTGCTGAAGGAAGCCGACCATGCGCCGCGCCGTCTTGTCGAGCCCGCGCTTGCGGTACCGCTTGGCGATTCGGCGGGCGAAGCGAGCGCTGAAGAACTGGTCGCAGCCGCGTGGGTTGCAGCAGCTCGTCACGTGGAGAGCGTACCGGCGGCTGGTGCCGCGACCCGTCGCCGGGGAACGGTACGGATGCCACGCCTAGCACCTTCTGACGGCCGAAAACCGGGATGCCAATCCAAGTGCTAATAGCAGTACGCCGCCAGGCGGCTACAGCAATCACTCGACCGCAGCGGTTCAGCACCCGTACCGTTCGATCAGGGGGAAGGGCCTCGATTGATCGTCTTCATCGGTTGGGTTCGCCGGCGGAGCCGACGGCCCACAGATGCGTTCGCTTGTCGTGGCGATCGCTACCAACTTCGTGGCAACAGCGGAGTGCTCCACGCGCCACCGCGTTCCGTTCCAGCGCGAGATCGTGCCCCCTCCACCTCCAAGCACCGAACTCATGTGCGTTCAGTCTCGTTCAGAACAACGAGGTATCAGCGCCGCCCGGGCTGGGGCAAGTCGCCCGGAGAGGCACCCCCTCCCCCCGGTCGATTTGCCCGAGCTGCCTTCCCCGGGCGCTCCAGCAGCGTCGTCCCCGACCGGAGGCCGACGCCGACGCTATTCGACCTCACCGCCAGCGTCCGCGATGAGTGAGAGGGGTTTGTGCACCCCACGGGCTTCGCGCGTGGGATTCGCGTGCAGGCCGAGCGCGGGGCAACTGACCACCGGCATCACGATGTCGTCAGCGCACCGCCCGATCGCCGATCCAGTAACGCGGGCCGGACCCCAGGCGGGCGGCGCGGTCGCCGGGGTTGGCGAGCTGACAGCGGTCGAGCGAGAGGCAGCCGCAGCCGATGCACTCCGTGAGCCCGAGCTTCAGGCGCTCGAGCTCGGCGATGCGCTCGTCGATCCTCGAACTCCAGGTGGCGGAGAGGCGTGACCAGTCGCGGCGGGTGGGGGCATCGTGGGGAGGGAGCTTGGCAAGCTCGGCGGCGATCTCCTCGAGTGTCAACCCGATGCGCTGAGCGAAGACGATGAAGGCGATGCGGCGGAGGACGGCGCGCGGATAGCGCCGGTGGCCGGAGCCGGCTCGCTCCGAGGTGATCAGGCCCCGCTGCTCGTAGAAACGCAGGGCGGAGGAGGCGACGCCGCTTCGCCGAGCGATCTCACCGATCGTCAGCAGGTCGGACATGGCCGGAACGCACTTACTCTCGGACTTGACTTCAAGTTCACTTTAACTTGTATCCTAGCTCTTCCAGGTAGCCAGTTGGTTGAGAGGAGGCAGTCATGTCGACACGACAGCGAGCAAGCGAGCAGATCATCGAGACGGTCACCTCCTGGCCGGGGGTGGCGGCGGGACCGGGCAGGCGGGGGGAGTTGGCGTTCAAGGTGGGCAGCCGGGAGATCGGTCACCTGCACGGCGATCACGCCGCCCACTTCGGCTTTCCGAAGGAGGTCTGGGGCTCCCTCTTCGAGCAGGGACGCATCGACTATCACCCGGTCTTCCCGGGCAGGCCGGGCTTCGGCGCCCGCAGGATCGAGACCGAAGCCGACGTCGAGGACGTGATCGCACTCATGCGCCTCAACTACGAGCGCGTGGTCGCACGCCACGGCCTCCCGACCCAGGCAGCCGCATAGCGGTATGTCCGTCGGCATCGTCACCGGCGCCTCGCGCGGTCTCGGTCTCGCGCTCGTCCGCGCACTCGTGGAGCGCGAGTGGCGGCTCGTCGTCGATGCTCGAGGAGCCGCTGCGCTCGAACGAGCAGTAGCCGACCTCGAGCGCGTCGTCGCGATCGCGGGCGACGTGGCCGACCCGGGCCATCGTCGGGCGCTCGTCGAGGCGGCGGGCGATCGCATCGACCTGCTCGTCAACAACGCGAGCGTGCTCGGCCCGAGCCCGCAGCCCTTACTCGCCGCCTACCCGCTCGCTGAGCTCGCGCGCGTCTACGAGGTCAACGTCTTCGCCCCGCTCGCTCTCGTCCAAGACACTCTTCCTCGGCTCACACCCGGGGCGGCCATCCTCGACGTCACCTCGGATGCGGCGGTCGAGCCGTACGAGGGCTGGGGCGGCTACGGCTCCTCGAAGGCCGCCCTCGAGCAGCTAACTGCGATCCTCGCGACCGAGCAGCCGCAGCTGCGCGTGTACAGCGTCGACCCGGGCGACATGCGCACGCAGACATACCGGGAGGCGTTCCCGGGCGAGGACATCTCGCACCTGCCCCTGCCGGAGGCGAGCGTGCCCGGCCTGCTCGCGCTGATCGAGGGCTCGCTTCCGAGTGGCCGCTACCGGGCGCGCGAGCTCGCGGGTGTTGCAGCGTGAGCGCGCTCGAGCTCCCCGTGCGGCTGGAGGCGCACGAGCCACCGGAGGTACGCGGGGAGGGCCGCGACGACGTGGCGCTGCTCGTGGCGACGCGGCACGATCTGGCGCTCGTCCACGCCCGTTTCCGCGACCTTCCACAGTTCCTGTCCGCGGGCGACCTGCTCGTCGTCAACACCTCGGCGACGCTGCCGGCTGCGCTCGAGGCCCGCCTCGGCGAGCAACCGTTCCAGCTCTGGCTCTCGACGCCGACTACAGACGGCAGCTGGGTCGTGGAGCTTCGAACGAGCGACGGAGCGCCCCGTCCGCGGCCGCCCGTGGGTGCTCGGCTCGCCCTCGCCGGCGGCGCCCACGCCCAACTGCTCGCGCGTTTCGCCGGCAGCGATCGACTCGCCGTCGCGCGTTTCGAGCTCGACGAGCCGCTGGAGGCCTACCTTCGCCTCCATGGGCAACCGATCCGGTACGGCTACGTCCCCGAGCCGTGGCCACTCGCTGCCTACCAGACCGTCTTCGCGCTCGAGCCGGGGAGCGCCGAGATGCCGAGCGCCGGCCGACCCTTCACGGCGGCGCTCGTAACGGAGCTCGTCGCGCGCGGAGTGCTCGTCGCACCCGTCACCCTGCACACGGGTATCTCCTCGCCCCAGCGCGGCGAGCCACCCTTCCCCGAGCGCTACCACGTCCCGGCCGCGACGGCAAGGCTCGTCAACGCCGTCCACGGCTGGAACGGGCGTGCGATCGCGGTCGGCACGACGGTCGTGCGCGCACTCGAGACGGTCGCCGCAGCGGACGGCACGGTGTCGGAGGGCGAGGGATGGACGAATCTCGTCGTGACACCGGAGCGCGGGTTGCGCGCGGTCGACGGCCTCCTCACCGGATTGCACGAGAGCGAGTCCTCACACCTCGAGCTGCTCGAAGCCGCGGCCGCTGCCGAGCTCCTCGAGCGCTCCTACGCGGCCGCGCTCACGCACGGCTACCTCTGGCACGAGTTCGGCGACCTCCACCTGATCCTGCCGTGACGCGCCTCGTCGGCACCCCTGCAGGAGCCGGAACCGTTCGCGGGCGAGGCGGCCGTGGGCGAGCCCGATCGACCCGGGGTGCTTCCGACACCGGGAGCAGTGGCAGATGCTCGCGCGCCGGAAGGGGAGCTCCACTTCGTAGCGCACGCCCCCGCAGAGACAACCACCGCGCATGGTCCTTCCCACCTCCCGAACGCTAGCTCGAAGCCCGCGTCAAGCGGGGCTGGGCTCCCGAGTAGGGCAGGCTCGTGACCAGCGCGTACACCCGCCGCTCGCGGCCGTTGATCGTTGGCCGGGTCGGCATCTCCGCCCAAACTACGCACCCCGGCGCGACATCGATTTCGCGCCGCGACCTCGACTTCGCCCTGCTTGCGCTCGGCTCCTCCCCCGG
>JBKOVQ010000204.1:0-10250 GCA_046723985.1 Actinomycetota bacterium
CCTCCACGTCGTAGTCGGTGCGTACGAGCTCGGCGCCAGGGCCGGGCAGCGCCCAGTACGCGCCCGGCCGGCCTTCGTACGGTCGGCCGACCGCGCCGACGTTGACGTACCGCCAGCGGTCGACCCTCCTGTCGAACTGGACGTGCGTGTGGCCGCCGATCACGACCGGCTCGACGATTCCGGCGAGGTCGGCGGCGAAGTCGGCCTCGGGGGTGATCCGCGTCAAGCCTCGCTCGTCGTCGCCGGGAAGCGAGTGGCAGCAGCGGACTGCACCCAGCCCTTCCACCTCGATCGCGAAGGTCAGCGGCCAGCCGCGGACGGTGTCCAGGCGTTCCGGTCCCAGCCGGTCGCGCAGCCATCCGTACCACTCGGCGGGGTCGTCGAGGGCGAGCCGGTCGGCGTTGCCTCGCAGGAACAGCCGGATCCTGCCCGTGCGGATCACCGACGACGGCGGCTCCTCGACACAGGGTGTGATCGCAGCGGGTATCCGCTGGGCGGCCGAGCACGGCGCGCGGTTCATCAACCTGAGCTGGGGGCTCGCGCTCGGCGCGCGATCGACGGGTCAGGTCGAGCGGGCGATCGCATCCGCCGTCGGCGGCGGCGCAGTTGTCACCGCAGTTGCGATGAACGACGTTCCCGCGCCCCGAACCTGAACCCGTGGGCAAGCGGCAGTCCTGATGCGGTTCGCGTTGCAGCGGTCGACGACCAGGGCCGGCTCCTGGTGTCGTCGAACCACGGTATCTGGGTCGACATCGACGCTCGTGGAACCGCAACCTCCAACGCCGCGCCGAGAGTGGCCGCGGCGGCGGCGCTCGTGCTGGAGGCGCATCCGAGGCTGACCGCCTGCAGGCGCGCGCAGCGCTGCGTCGCTGGTGTTCGCCCGTGCCGGCGCTGGACGTGGGCTGGCATTGCGTCCTCGACGTCGACGAAGCGGTGCAGGCAGGCGGCTCGCCGCGCTCCGCGCGGGGCAGCCGCTTCGTGCGCTGGAGCGGAGCCTGCCGTGGCGCCACGTCGTCCTGCGTCCTCAGGATGGCGGCGCCCGCGACGGCGGTGGCCGTCTTCGCCAAGACCAGGCCGTAAGCTCTCCTCGATGCCGGGAGTGGTGGTTCTGGGCGGAGGCTCGACGGGCGAGCATTTCTGCGGCGCGCTGCGACGCCTCGATCCGGACGTCGAGATCACGCTCGTCGAGTCGGGGCTCGTCGGCGGCGAGTGCTCCTACTTCGCCTGCATGCCCTCCAAGACACTCCTTCGCGCCCCGGAGCTACGGGCGGCGGCCGACCGTGCTCCCGGCGTCGGCGCAGGGCCGCTCGACCCGAACGAGATCTTCGCCTGGCGCGACTGGCAGGTGTCCGACTGGGACGATGCGGGCCAGGTGACGTGGCTGGACGGCCAGCGCGTCACGCTCGTCCGCGGTGCCGGTCGTGTCTCGCGGCCCGGCGTGGTCGAGACGAACGGACAGGAGATCGAGTACGACCGCCTCGTCGTCGCAACCGGGTCCTCCCCGGTCTCGCCGCCGCTCGACGGGCTGGACGCGATCGAGTCGTGGACGACGAGAGACGCGACCTCGTCGCACGACGTGCCTGCGAGCCTGATCGTCCTGGGTGGAGGCGTCGCCGGGTGCGAGCTCGCCCAGCTCTACCGGCGCCTCGGTGCCGAGGTGACGATCGTCCAGCGCGGCGACCGCCTGATGCCGCGGGTCGACGCGGAGGCGGCCGAGCTGCTGCAGGCGGCGTTCGAGGAGGAAGGGATCCGCGTCGTGCTCGGAGCCGAGGTCCGAAGGGTGAGACCCCACGGGTCTGACCCTCCAGTGCATTTGGAGCTCGCCGACGGCGGCGAGCTGACAGCCGAGCGGTTGCTCGTCGCGACCGGCCGCAAGCCGAACGCGGAAGGACTGGGATTCGAGCAGCTCGGCGTGGAGATCTCCCGCCGCGGCATCGAGGTCGACGAGGGCCTGCGCGCGGCCGAGAGCGTCTGGGCGATCGGGGACTGCACCGGCGTTGCGCTGTTCACCCACGTCGGCAAGTACCAGGCCCGCGTTGCCGCGCAGAACGTCGCCGGCCGCACCGCCAGAGCGGACTACCGGGCGATCCCGGCGGTCGCCTTCACCGACCCGCAGGTGGCGATGGTCGGCGACACCGAACGGGAGGGGCTGGTCAGCGCGCGCTGGGAGATGACTGCCACGCCGCGCGCCTCGACGTACGAGAAACCGCGCCGCCCGGGGTTCGTCAAGGTCGCCGCCGACCCGGAGCGCCGCGTCGTCGTCGGTGCGGTCGCGATCGGACCGGAGTCGGGCGAGTGGTGCCAGCAGCTCACGCTCGCGATCCGCGCCGAGGTGCCCCTCGAAGTGCTCCTCGACGTGATCCAGCCCTTTCCCACCTTCTCGGAGGCAGTGTTCTACGCGCTCCAGGAGCTCCCGCTGTGATCGAGCGGGTCGTGGTCGCTTCCGACCGGTCGGAGACTGCGTCGTACGCCGTCATCTGGGCAGCAGAGCTCGCCCGCCGGTTCGACGCGACGCTGATCGTCGTCCAGGCCTTCGTGCCCGGGCCGCCCCCAGAAGGAGCCGAGACCGACCTCGCGGTGTACGCCGAGCAGGTCGCCGGCCGCGGCACGCGAGCGCGGGTGGCCGCCGGCGACGACCCGGCCGCGCTGATCGTCTCTGCGGCCGAGGCGGAGAAGGCCGATGTGCTCGTCGTCGGGAACATCGGCATGAGCGGCCGAAAGGAGTTCCTGCTCGGCAACGTTCCGAACCGCGTGTCGCACAGTGCGCGCTGTACCGTCGTGATCGTGAACACGGCCGACTCGACCAAGCGCCGCCGCCTCTGGAGCCGCTCGTGACCGAGCTCGCCGGCGGCCACTTGACGGCGCGGGCGACGCGAATTGCCGCGATCATGGCCAAGCACGGCCTGAAGGCGGCCAAGGAGGACGACGCGAAGCGCCCGGCGCGGTTACGGGCCGCCCTCGAGGAACTCGGCCCGACCTTCTGCAAGCTCGGTCAGATCCTCTCGACCCGCCCGGACCTGATCCCACCGGAGGTGGCCGACGAGCTCGCGCATCTCCAGGACCGCGTCCCGCCCCTGACCGAGGCGGAAGTCGTGCAGGTGATGGAGGAAGAGCTCGGCGTTCCCTGGGAGGACGTGTTCGAGAGCATCGAGCCGGAGCCGCTGGCAGCGGGCACGATCGGGCAGGTGCACCGCGCTCGGCTCGAGGGCGGGAAGCGCGTGGTGGTAAAGGTCCAGCGGCCCGGCGCGGCTGAGGAGATCGAGCGCGACCTCGGGCTGTTCGCGCTCTTCGCGGAGAAGGCCGAGGGCCGCCAGGCACTGTCCGGCTTGGTCGACATCCCGGCGGTCGTGGAACACCTGTCATCGTCGCTGCGTCGCGAGCTCGACTTCGGCGAGGAGACGGCCAACCTCGAGCGGATGAGTGAGGTGCTGGCCGACTTCCCCCATCTCGGCGTCCCCGCGGTCCTCGAGCAGCTGTCGTCGAAGCGGCTGCTCGTGATGGACGAGATCCAGGGGGGCCCGCTCCGCGACGCGCCGCCGGGCGACGACCGTCGCCAGGCCGCGAAGGAGTTGCTCGACGCGTTCTACCGCCAGGTGCTGACCGAAGGGTTCTTCCACGCCGACCCGCACCCCGGGAATCTCCTCTGGTCAGACGGTCGGATCTTCCTGCTCGACCTCGGCATGGTCGGGACGCTCGACGAGGAGACCCGAGGCCTGCTGCTCCTGTTGCTGCTCGCCTTCTGGCGCGAGGACGCCGAGTTCCTCGCGGACCTCCTGCTGATCCTCGGCGAGCCGCGTGAGGACGTCGACATCGAGTCGCTCCGGACCGACCTGGCCGAGTACGTCGGCCGGTTCAAGGTCGCCTCCTTCGGCGACATCGAGCTCGGCCCGATGCTCGACGCATTGATCGAGATCGCCGCGAGGCACGGCGTCCGGCTACCCGGCTCGCTGGCGATGACCGCAAAAGCCTTCAGTCAGATGCAGCTCGCGGTGGGAGAGCTCGATCCGACGCTGGACCCCTTCTCCGCCGTGAGCGGCTTCATGTTCCGCACGCTGCGTTCGCGCGTCGGCGGCGCCCTGGACCCGCAGAAGGCGGTCTACGAGGTCCAGAAGCTGAAGCTGCGGACGACACGGCTGATCGAGGGGATCGAGCGGCTGACCGGCGCCCGGCCCGGCCCGGGCCTCCAGATCGAGCTGCGCGGGAGCCGGAGCCTCGAGGATGCGATCAAGCGGGCCGGCCGGCGGATCGCGCTGGCCTTCGGCGGCGGCGCGGCGTTGCTCGCCGCCGTCCTCGCCGCGGCTGCGTCCTCGATCGACCTCTGGGTGCCGATCACCCTCGGCGTCGTCGCCGGCATCGCCGGCGTCGTCCTCGCGCTCGACCTCGCCCGCAAGAGCTAGCGCAGCCGTGCGCGAACGCGGCGCTCGAGCACGATCGCGAGCAGCGACATCAGCGCCCCGATGGCCACCCGTTCGACCGGCCGCACGATCCTGCGCACACGGAAAAGCCTACGCGTCGCCGCTTGTGCATACGGCGACTCTCGAGTAGAGTCGCCGCAGGTTTGACCCAGCCCTCTCCCGGCTTCTGCGCGGCCTTCCGGCCGCGCAGGTCTTTTCTAGGCTTGCGGTCGTGAAGTTCCTGGTCGGATCCGACGACGAAGGCGCTGCGCTCGACGCCGCCGTCGACCAGTTGCGTCGCGCCGGTCACGAGGTCGAGCTGCTCGAGCGCGACCAGTGGCCCGACGTCGCCGCACGGGTCGCCGACGCCGTCGCGACGGGCGAAGCTGACCAGGGCCTCCTCTTCTGCTGGACCGGGACCGGCACGGCGATGGCGGCGAACAAGATGCGCGGCGTGCGGGCGGCGCTTGCGTGGGATCCCTGGATCGCCGAGGGCGCCCGGCGCTGGAACGACGCCAACGTCCTCGTGATGAGCCTCAAACGCACCGAGCCCGAGACCGCGCGTGCGATCGTCGACGCCTGGCTCTCGGTCGAGGCCCCGGACGACGACGAGCGCGAGAACATCGCCAAGCTCGACCGGCCGTGAGCGTCCTCGCCACCGACTGGGTGACCATCTCCGCCCTCGCAACGGCGGCGGGAACGCTGGTGCTCGCGCTGGCGACGTTCGCCTCGGTCCGGTCGGCGAACCGGGCGGCGCGGGTCGCCGAGCGGTCGCTGCTCGCGGGGCTGCGGCCGGTACTCATGCCGTCGCGCCTCGACGATGCGCCCCAGAAGGTCGGGTTCGCCGACGACAAGTACCTCCTGGTCAAGGGCGGATACGGCACGGCCGAGGCGACCGACGATGTCGTCTACCTCGCGATGTCGATCCGCAACGCCGGCGCCGGCATCGCCGTGCTGCACGGCTGGTACCTCCATCCGGATCGCCTCAGAGGTGCGAACGAGGGTCCGCCGCCGATCGAGGACTTCCAGCGGCTCACGCGCGACATCTACGTCCCCGCGGGAGACGTGGGCTTCTGGCAAGGAGTCTTCCGCGACCCGGCGGCGCCCGGCTTCGCCGAGGCGGCCGACGCCGTGCAGGAGCACCGCGCGATGACGGTCGACGTCCTCTACGGTGACCACGAGGGCGGCCAGCGGACGATCACGCGCTTCGGCTTCATGCCGCGCGGAGACGAGGACTGGCTCCTCGCGGGGGCGCGGCACTGGAACGTCGACCGCGAGGATCCCCGCTGAGCACACGCCAGCGGGACTCCGGATCGCCCGGATAGCTCCCAGATCGTGCTACCCGAAGAGGGCGCTGTAGGCGTTCAGCGCCGGCTGGCCGCCCAGGTGAGCGTAGAGGACGGTCGAGTCGTTCGGGATGTCCCCGCGCGCGACCAGGTCGATCATCCCGGCCATCGACTTCCCCTCGTACACCGGGTCGGTGATCATCGCCTCCAGCCGCCCCGCCAGCCGGATCGCGTCGAGCGTGCGCTCGTCCGGGATGCCGTAGGTGCCGGCGTGGTAGCGGTCGTCGAGGACGAGCTCGTCGCGGCGCAGCTCGCGACCGACGTCGATCAGCTTGGCGGTCGCCTGCGCGATCCGGGTGACCTGCTCGAGCGTCTCGCGCGGCTTGGCGGACGCGTCGATGCCGATCACGCGCCGCGGCCGATCCTGCGCTGCGAATCCGGCCGCCATGCCTGCGTGGGTCGAGCCGGTCACCGAGCAGACGATCACGGTGTCGAAGAAGACACCGAGCTCCTCCTCCTGCTCCGCGACTTCGTGCGCCCACCGCGCATAGCCGAGCCCGCCGAGCGGATGGTCGGAGGCACCGGCCGGAATCGCGTACGGCCTGCCGCCCCGCTCCTCGACGTCCTCGATCGCCTGCTCCCAGCTCTCCTTGAACCCGATCCCGAATTCGGCCTGGACGAGCCGCACTTCCGCGCCCAGGATCCGCGAGAGGAGGATGTTCCCGACGCGGTCGTAGACGGCGTCGGGCCAGTCGACCCAGCTCTCCTGCACGAGCACGCAGTCGAGTCCTGCGCGGGCGGCGGCCGCGGCGACCTGGCGCGTGTGGTTCGACTGCACGCCGCCGATGGAGATGAGTGTGTCGCATCCCTGCGCGAGCGCGTCGGCGACCAGGTACTCGAGCTTGCGCATCTTGTTGCCGCCGAACGCGAGTCCCGAGCTGACGTCGTCGCGCTTGGCCCACAGCGTGGCGCCGCCGAGGTGCTCGGTCAGGCGGTCGAGCCGATGGACCGGCGACGGGCCGAACAAGAGCGGGTAACGCTCGAACTGGTCGAGCGCCGCTGTCACGCGCGTTCCGCGGCCAGCCGCAGGCCGAACGCAACGAGCACGGCGCCAGTGACGGCATCGATCAGCCGGCGCACCCCCGGACGCCGGAGGACGTGGCCGACCCGTGCGATGACAACGGCGTACGCGCTCAGCCACGCCAGCGTCATCGCGCAGAAGACGATCCCGAGGCCGAGCAGCGCTGCGAACGAATGCCCGAACTGCGGCAGCAGGCTGGTGAAGAACACCGCCATCTTGGGGTTACCGAGGTTGCTGAGCATCCCCTGCCGGTACGGTGCGCCACGGCGGGCTGCGACCGCGTGAGGAGCCGAGCCGCGGAGCGCCAACCACAGCGCATGGGCGCCCAGGTAGACGAGATAGGCGGCGCCGCCCAGCCGAAGGGCGAGAAATGCCGGTTCCGAGGCCTGGAGCACCGCCGCAAGGCCCGCGGCCGCGGCGAGCGCCCAGACCGCCTGGCCGGATGAGACGCCGAGTGCGGTGCGGACGCCGGCCCGTCGCCCGCCCGTCAGCGTGTTCCGAATAGTCAGCGCCGTGTCCTGGCCGGGCGTGACGATCAGCAGCGTGGAGACGCCGAGAAACGCGAGCAGCGAGGCCATGCGGCCAAGGTTACGCCCTCGCGGGGTGGGGGTCCGGGAGCGGCGTGAGCAATGGCTCGACTTGCTCCCGGAGGTGCTCGAAGGCGGGCGGAAGGGAGAGGCGCTCCCCGAGGTGATCGAGCGGCTCGTCGGTGGCGAATCCCGGACCGATGGTCGCGATCTCGAACAGGACGCCGCTCGGCTCGCGAAAGTAGATCGACCGGAAGTAGAACCGGTCGATCACCGGCGTCGGCCGGGCCCCTGCTTCGAGGACGCGCTGCCGCCACGCCTCGTGCTCGTCGATCGGCGACGCCCAGGCGACGTGGTGGATCGTGCCGGCCCCGCCGACCCCGGGCCGGTCGGTGACGTCGTAGACGTAATGGGAGCCGCGCTGCTCGCCGCGCGACTCGTACACGGTGGCAGACTCGGGCCGGAAGCCCATCCCCGCCTCGAGGAACGCGCTGCTCCGGGACGGGTCGTCCGTGTAGACCCGGACGGAATCGAAGCCCTGGAGCGCGAGCTCGGCCGGGATCTCCGGGTGCTCGGCGACGAGCGGTTCGTCGGTCGTCTCGATCACCTCGAGCTCGAGCTCGAGGTCCTCCGGGTCGCGGAAGAGCAGGCTCTCCTCGTTCCGCTCGGATGCAAGGCCGGTGTCTCCAAGACGCTCCTGCCAGAAGTCGAGCGCCTCCTGCGAGCCGACCCGCCACACCACCCGGTACACCATTCCCGCGCCGGCCCGGCCGCGGCGGGCGCCCGGGTACTCGAAGAACGTGATGTCCGATCCGGCCGAGCCGACCTCGTCGGCGTAGAAGAGGTGGTAGACGGTCGGGTCGTCCTGGTTGACGGTCTTCTTCACGAGCCGCAGGCCGAGTGTCCCCGCGTAGAACTCGACGTTCCGCGGCGCGTCGGCCGTGATCGCAGTGATGTGGTGGATTCCCTCGAGTCGCATGCTCAGCCGATCATGCCCGACGGACCGTGTCTAGCGTCGGCGGGCCCACTCGTAGAGGGCGATCGCACCCGCCGCGGCGACGTTCAACGACTCCGCACTTTCGGCGACCGGGATCGACACGACCGCATCGCAGGCGGCAACCACCTCGTCGGGGAGCCCTTCGCGCTCGGCTCCGAGCACGAAGACGGCGGATTCCGGCAGGTCGACACGATCGAGCGGTTCGCCGTCGTGGGCGACGAGAGCAACGCGACGACCGTCGGCCTGGTCGAAGCGCCCGATCGGGACGCGGAAGATGGCGCCGACCGAGCTCCGGAGCGCCTTGGGGCCGGCCGGGCCGGCACAACCATCGGAGAGAGCAACCGACGCAGCGAACGCATCGGCCGTCCGGATCAGCGTGCCGACGTTTCCCGGGTCGGCGACGTGCCAGAGCGCCAGCGTTGCCGGCCGCGGTGCCCACGCGGGCAGATCCTCGCGCCGGAAGACCCCGATCACGCGCGGCGGATGCGCGAGCGACGAGACCGCCGCGAGCAGCTCCGGCTCGACGTCCTCGCCGGCGACGAGCCGGTCGACGGGCTCGATCCCCACGGCCAGCGCCGCGTCGACGAGGTCCTCCCCTTCGCCGACGAACAGCCCGAGCTTCGATCGCTGGCGCCGACTCTCGAGCCGGCGGATCAGCTTCAGCCGCGGGTTGGCGGCGGACGTAATCACGAACGCCAGCTTAGGATCAGCAGTCTCTCTCGAAGCTGATCTCGAGTCCTTCTGGCCTTGGCCGTTCCCGCGCGGAGCGCGAGCGTGTGACCGGGCTCCGCCCGGTCACACTGCGATTAGCGGTGCAGTGCAGCCTTCGCCTGCTCGGCGATCTTGGCGAAGGCGGCCGGATCGTTGACCGCGAGGTCGGCGAGGACCTTGCGGTCGAGCTCGATCTCCGCCTTCTTGCAGCCGGCGACGAACTGGTTGTAGGACAACCCGTGCTGCCGGGCGGCGGCGTTGATCCGGATGATCCAGAGGCTCCGCATCGTCCGCTTCCGCACCTTGCGGTCGCGGTACGCGTAGGTCAGCGAATGATCGAGCTGCTCCTTCGCCCGACGGTACGACTTGGACTTGAGCCCCCAGTAGCCCTTCGCCTCGACGAGAGCCTTGCGGCGCTTCTTGTGCGCGTGAACGGAACGCTTGACTCTGGGCATGCCTAGATCCCCAGCTGCTTCCGCGCGTTCTTGACGTCGCTAGGCGCGAGCGGCGCGTCCCGGCGAAAGCTCCTCTTCCGCTTCGGGGACTTCTTCTCCAGCAGGTGACTCTTCATCGCGCGACGGCGCAGGAGCTTTCCGCCGGCTGTCACCTTGAACCGTTTCTTTGCTCCGCTGTGTGTCTTCTGCTTCGGCATCTCTCGTTTCTCCTGGTTGGCGCTGCACTCCTGCGTTCTTGGTCGGCCCCAGGACCATCACCATGTTCCGGCCGTCGAGGAGGGGCGGCTGTTCCACGACCCCGATCTCCTTCACGTCCTCTGCCAGGCGCATCAGCAGGTCACGGCCGCGCTCCGGATGGGTCGTCTCGCGCCCGCGGAACATGATCGTCACCTTGACCTTCGCGCGCTGGTTGAGGAAGCGCTCGACGTGGCCCTTCTTGGTGTTGTAGTCGTGGATCTGGATCTTCGGTCTGAGCTTGATCTCCTTGACGTGGATCTGCGACTGGTGCTTCCGCGCCTGCTTGGCCTTCTGCTCCTGCTCGTAGCGGTACTTCCCGTAATCCATCACCTTCGCTACGGGAGGATCGGCCTGCGCTGCGATCTCGACGAGGTCGAGCCCCTTCGAGTACGCGTACTCGAGCGCTTCGGCGGACGTCTTGATCCCGATCTGGGTTCCGTCCTCGTCCACCAGCCGGACGCGCGGCGCGCGGATCTGGTCGTTGATCCGGTTCTGCGAGACCGGGCGAACCGGAGGCTCGATGCTCCGCCGCGGTCTCAAGAGTGTGTCACCAAGCTCGCTC
>JBKOVQ010000085.1:0-5267 GCA_046723985.1 Actinomycetota bacterium
CGGCCCTCCAGGACCCCGGGCGGTCCTTCGGCCCCGAGTGACGCGAGCCGTGCCGCGAGCAGCGCCCCGTGCGCGGCCCAGGCCGGATGGATCGGCTTCGTCGCCGTCGCGTCGTCGAGGTAGGCGAAGAGCCCGGACGCCATGCTGCCGGCGATCCCGAACGCGCTCGCCGCCTCCGCAACGGAGAGCCCGCGCAGGCGGGCAGCGGCGGCGGTCGCGCCGAAGATCCCGCAGATCGCGGTCGGGTGGAAACCGCGCCGGTGGAACTCCCCGGGCGTCGCCATCCCGATCCGGGTGACGATCTCGTTGCCTGCGACGATCGCGGTCAGGAGCTCACGTCCTGGCGCTCCCTGGGCCTCGGCCGCGGCGGCTGCCGCCGGGACGACGACCGTGCTCACGTGGGCGACCGAGTCGGAGTGCGTGTCGTCGAAGTCGAGCCCGTGGCAGAGCATCGCGTTCGCGAACGCCGCGTTCGGGGCCGGCAGCCCGCCCGGGAGCCCGATCACGGACGCCTCGGGCTCGCCGCCGAGCTCGGCCATCGCCGTGCGTCCCTCGCCGGCGATGTCCAGCCCGTGGGCGGCGAGGCCACAGCCGAGCACGTCGAGCGCGTGCAGCTTCGCGGCCCGGATCACCTCCTCGGGCACGGCCTCGAGCTCGAGCTCGAGCGCGAAGGTCGCGAACCGTTCCGCTGCGGTTGCCATCACACCCTCCATTCCTCGCGGGTGCCCGGGAAGCTGCGCACCGCCTCGGGCGCCGTGCGCTTGTAGACCATGAACGTGCGGCGGTACTCGACCACGACCTGGCCGCGCTGGTTGATGCCCCGGCAGCGCATCGAGACGATGCCGACGCTCGGGTTCGACTTCGACTCACGCAGGTCGAGGATCTCGCTCTCGGCCCACAGCGTGTCGCCGACGAAGACGGGGCTGGGCAGCGTGATGTCCGTCCAGGCCAGGTTCGCGGCCGCGTTCTCGCTCGTGTCCGGCACCGTCAGCCCCGTGACGAGCGCGAGCGTGAAGGTGCTGTTGACGAGGATCCGGCCGAACTGGGTGCGCTCCGCGTGGGCGGCGTCGAAGTGGATCGAATTCGTGTTGTGGGTCAGCGCCGTGAAGATCAGGTTGTCGTACTCGGTGACCGTGCGGCCGAACCGGCTGCGGAAGACGTCACCGACGTCGAAGTCCTCGAAGTGCCGGCCCTGCCAGGCCTTCGGTGCGGCGCCGGTGTCACCGGCCATGCGTCCCTCCCTTCACTTCGGACAGGATCTTGCGCGCGCGCTCGACGATCGGCGCGTCGATCATCTCCCCGTCGAGGGCGACCGCGCCACGCCCCTCGCGCTCACCTTCCTCGGCCGCCTCGAGCACCCGCCGGGCCCAGTCGACGCTGCCGGCCTCCGGCAGGAACACGCGGTTGACGACGTCGACCTGCGCCGGGTGGATGCAGGCCTTGCCGCGGAAGCCGAGCGAGCGGGCGAAACGTGCGGCGCACTCGAGCCCGGCGTCGTCACGGGTGTCGAGGTGGACGACGTCGAACGGCCCGCGGATCCCTGCCGCGGCCGAGTCGGCGACCACCTTCGAGCGGGCGTAGAGCAGCTCGAGGCCGTCCGGTCGCGGCTCCCCGCCGAGCTCGGCACCGAGGTCAGCGGCACCCAGCAGCAGCGCGGCCACCCGGGAGCTCGAGGCCGTCTCGTACGCCAGCCGCAGGCCCTCGCTCGTTTCGACGATCGCGATCACCGGCGGGCCGGACGGGCCCAGCGCGGTTACGGACTCGGGTGTGGCCTTGGGCAGCATCAGCGCCTCCAGCTCCAGCTCGTCGACGGCGGCGAGATCGTCCTCGAACCAACCGGTGTCGGCTCCGTTGACCCGGACGACCGCGGGGCGGAGGCGTAGGACGAGCTCGCGGGCTGCGTCCTTGCGGTCGGGGGTGACCGCGTCCTCGAGGTCGGCGACGACTGCGTCCGCCTCCGACGCGAGCGCCTTCGTCAGCTTCGGCTCGTCCGAGCCGGGAGCGAAGAGCAGGGAGCGGAGACGGTCGAGGGCAGCCGTTCGAGCTTTATGTCAGACATTCGGGCGAGACGCAAATCGCGGCGGACGGCTGTTCCTTGACTCGCACCCGGAAGTCAGACATAAAGGGGCCTCAGTCCAGTCGTACCAGGAGGTCCCGGTTGTGAAGGCGGTCGTGTTCGACGAGTTCGGCGGCTCCGACGTGCTGAAGATCGAGGAGCTGCCTGACCCCGAGCCCGGCCCCGGGGAGGTCGCGATCGACATCCTCGCCTCCGCGTTGAACCACCTCGATGTCGACGTGCGGGAGGGCGTGTCCCGCTTCCCGGTCGAGCTCCCGTTCGTTCCCGGCGTCGAGGTGGTCGGGCGCATCACCGCGCTCGGCGAAGGCGTCACCGGCTGGGAGGTCGGCGAGCGCGTGATGCCCTACCTGATGGCGACCTGCGGCGAGTGCCTGTACTGCCGGACGGGACGCGAGTCGCTCTGCCTCTCGGCCGGGTTCATCAGCTTCTCGACGTCGGGCGGGTATGCCGAGAAGCTGGCCTGTCCCGTTCGTCACCTGGTCCACATCCCGGAGAGCCTGAGCGACGAAGCAGCCGCCGCAACGCAGATCGCCTTCGGCACCGCGTGGCACATGCTCTTCACCCGCGGGCGGCTCGCACCTGCCGAGCGCGTCCTGATCGATTCCGTCGGCAGTGGCATCGGGTCCGCCGCGGTCCAGCTCGCGCACCTCGCCGGGGCGTTCGTGATCGGGAATGCGAGCTCCGACGCGAAGCTGGCGCGCGCGTCCGAGCTCGGCATGGATGTCGGGATCAATCACGCGACGCAGGACGTGGTCAAGGAGGTGATGCGGGCGACCGCCGGACGGGGCGCCGACCTGGTCTTCGAGCACGTCGGCGGCGAGCTCTTCCAGAAGGGGCTCGACTCGCTCGCGAAGGACGGGCGACTCGTGATCTGCGGTGGCCACTCCGGAGAGGTCGTCCCGTTCGACATCATCCCGTTCTTCCGCAGTCAGAAGCAGATCATCGGCTCGTTCGTCTACGACCGCTGGGAGCTCGAGAAGGTGCTCGACCTCGCCGCCCGCGGGCTGATCGAGCCGCTCGTCTACAAGACCTTCCCGCTCGACCAGGCGCGGGAGGCGATGGAGACCATGGAGCGCCGTGAGCACTTCGGCAAGATCGTCCTCAAGCCGTAGACCGAGGGGGGTTCGATGAAGCGACTCGGAGTCGACGTCGGCGGCACGTTCACCGACCTGATCTACGTGGACGACGACGCGGGAACCATCACGGTTCACAAGGTCGCCACGACCCCCGCGGATCCGTCTCAGGCCACCGTTCGAGGAATTCGCGAGCTTTGCGAAGGCGCGGGTACCGCGCCTTCGCAGTTGGACCAGGTCTTCCACGGCACGACGATCGCCACGAACATCGTGATCGAGCACGACGGCGCTCAGGTCGGCTTGATCACGACCGAGGGCTACCGCGACATCCTCCACATCGCGCGGCACAAGAAGCCGCTCAACTTCTCCAGCTACCAGGACCTGCCGTGGCAGCGCTACCCGATCGTGCGCCGACGGCACCGGCTGACGGTGCCTGAGCGGATCACCCGCGACGGGTCCGTCCTCGTCCCGCTCGACGAGGCGAGGGCGCGCGCGCAGGTGGCGCGGCTGAAGGAGGCCGGGGTCGAGTCGGTCGCCGTCTGCTTCCTCTTCTCGTTCCTGAACCCGGAGCACGAGGCGCGGGTGGCTGAGATCGTCCGCGAGGAGTTCCCCGAGGCGTTCCTGTCCGTGTCCTCGGAGGTGCTTCCCCAGTACCGCGAGTACGAGCGCTTCTCCACGGTGTGCCTCAACGCCTACATCGGGCCGCGCGTGTCGCGCTACGTCCGCCGCCTCGAGGAAGAGCTCGCGGCGATGGCCGTCCGAACCGGTCTGCACCTGATGACTTCCGCGAGCGGCGTCGCCACGGCCGAGGGCGCAGTCGCCCGGCCCGTCAACCTCCTGATGTCGGGTCCGGTGGCCGGGGTCGTCGGCGGCATCTGGGCGGGGCGCCAGGCGGGGTACGACAACGTGATCACGCTCGACGTCGGCGGTACCTCGGCCGACATCGGGCTCGCTCAGGAGGGGCGCCTGCGGATGAAGCACCTGCTCGACACCAGGGTCGGGCCTTACCAGGCGATGATCCCCATGGTCGACGTGGACACGATCGGTGCCGGCGGGGGCTCGATCGCCTACGTCGACAGCGGCGGCAACTTCCGCGTCGGCCCCCGGTCGGCGGGCGCCGATCCCGGGCCGGCTGCCTACGGTCGCGGCGGGACGGAGGCGACCGCGACCGACGCGATGGTCAACCTCGGGTGGCTGCTCGCCGAGACCTTCCTCGGCGGCGGCATGGAGCTCGACGCGGGTGCCGCCCGGCGGGCGTTCGAGCAGGGCCCGGGCGGCGCGCTCGGCATGTCCGTCGAGGAGGCGTCGATGGGCGCCGTCCAGATCCTCACCCACTCGATGGTGCAGTCGATCGAGGAGAACTCGGTGCGGAAGGGCTACGACCCGCGCGACTTCGCGCTCGTCGCCGAGGGAGGGGCCGGGCCGCTCTTCGCTGCCCAGATCGCGCTCGAGGTCGGCACGCCCTGGGTGGTCGTCCCGAACTACCCGGGCGTGACCGCAGCGCTCGGCCTGCTCGCGACGGACATGGTCTACGAGTACGTGTCGACGGTCTACGAGCGGCTGTCGAAGCTCGACGCCGCGGCGCTCCAGCGCGCTTTCGAGGACCTCGAGGAGCAGGCACGGGTACAGCTCGAGGAGGACGGCGTGCCGCCGGAGCAGATCCTCGTCCAGCGTGTCGCCGACTGCCGATACCTCGGGCAGGGCTACGAGCTCAGAGTCGACGTTGCCTCCGGCGAGATCGACGACGCCTGGATCGAGAAGCTCCGCCGCGACTTCCACGACATCCACGAACGGGAGTACTCGCGCCGCTTCGAGGAATCGGACATCGAGATCCCCAACGTCCGCGTTCGCGGGATCGGACTGATGCCGCCGCTGAAGGTGCCGGAGGTCGACCACGGCGACGAGTCGCCGCACGAGGCGCTGCGCTACGAGCGGGACGCCTGGTTCCGCGTCGGCGGCACCCTCGAACAGGTGGCGGCCCGGTTCTACGACCGTTCCGCCCTGAAGGCCGGCAACAGGCTGGAGGGACCCGCGATCGTCAACCAGTACGACTCCACGACCGCGATCCCGCCGGGACTGACGGCGCACGTCGATCGCTTCGGGAACATCGTGATCGG
>JBKOVQ010000213.1:0-22794 GCA_046723985.1 Actinomycetota bacterium
GCGTAGCGCCGAGCCCAAGCCGCCGCTGGACGGCGACCATTTGATCCGCAGCGCCAGGCGTTGTATACAACCTGAGTTTCCTCAGACGAGAGGGGTTGACCCATGTCCGTACTGATCAAGGGCGGGCGCATCGTCACCGCGTCCGACGACTACGTCGGCGACATCTACGCCGAGAACGGCACGGTGACGACGATCGGCCGGTCGCTGGACGTCGAGGCCGACAAAGTGATCGACGCGAGCGGCAAGTATGTGATCCCGGGCGGGATCGACCCGCACACCCACATCGAGATGTTCTTCGGCGGGACGACGACGTGCGACGACTTCACCTCGGGGACCGTCGCTGCAGCCTTCGGCGGCACGACGTCGCTCGTGGACTTCTGCATGCAGGCGCCGGGGACGCCGTTCCCGCAGGCGCTCGAGAACTACTTCGAGAAGATCGACCGCTGCAAGCCCGTAATCGACGTCGGCTTCCACATCGGCGTCACCGACCTCGAAGGAGGCGGCGGGCTGGAGGCGTTGGCCAAGCTGCCCGACGAGGGGATCACCTCGTACAAGCTCTTCATGGCCTACAAGGGCGCCGTGATGGTCGACGACGAGACGCTGTTCAAGACGATGCAGGTCGCGAACGAGACCGGCGGGCTGGTGATGGTCCACGCCGAGAACGGCGACGCGATCGACGTGATCGTCAAAGAAGCGGTCGCAGCGGGCAAGAGCGACCCGATCTGGCATGCCCGGACCCGCCCGATGGAGACCGAGGCCGAGGCGACGAACCGTGCGATCCAGCTCGCCCGGGTCGCGAACGCGGCCCTCTACGTCGTCCACGTGTCGTGCCAGCCGGCGGTCGAGCCGATCGCGCTCGCCCGCGAGAAGGGCTGGGACGTCTGGGGCGAAACGTGCACGCAGTACCTCTTCGTGGACGAGTCGGCGCTGGAAAGGCCCGGCTGGGAGGGCGCGAAGTACATCTACACGCCCCCGCCGCGGCCCAAAGACCAGCAAGAGCATCTCTGGAAGGCGCTCCAGAACGACGTCCTCTCGGTCGTCTCCACCGACCACTGCCCGTTCAACTGGCCGGAGCAGAAGGGGATCAACGGCCGGGACTTCCAGGTCGTCCCGAACGGCGGGCCGGGGATCGAGAACCGGCTGCACATGCTGCACGAGTTCGGCGTCCGCACCGGGCGGATCTCGATGAACCGCTTCGTCGAGCTGATGTCGACCAACGTCGCCAAGCGGTTCGGGCTCTACCCGCGGAAGGGCACGATCGCCGTCGGCAGCGACGCGGACCTGGTCGTCTGGGATCCCGAGAAGACGCTGACCATCTCGGCCGAGAGCCACCACTCGAACGTGAACTACAGCCTCTTCGAGGGCACCCAGGTCACCGGCGCGCCGCAGGCGGTGCTCGTCCGCGGCCAGACGATCGTCGAGAACGACGAGCTGGTCGCCGAGCCGGGCGCAGGGCAGTTCGTCAAGCGGGCGCGAGTCGGGGAGCAGCTCGGATCGACGGAGAAGGTGCCGGCGTGATTGTCGCTCGCCTTCGGCTCGCTCCCGCGGGGGGAACGGCCGGTTCCCCCCGCGTGCCCCCCTCCCCTTCGTGCTCACGGCACGCGGCACTGAGCCGCGCCCGCCATGTCGGTCGCGGCGGCGGACGCCTCCCGAAGAGCCGGGAAACTGGTCTATGAGCGACGAGCAGGCTCGGGAGGTCTACGCGGCGGCGCGGCTCGGACAGAGCATCACGCTCGGGTCGCTCCCCGCGGTCCTCGTCGTCGACTTCAGCTGCGGGTTCACCGACCCGGAGTGCGCCCTCGGTTCGGACATGACCGAGGCGGTGGAGGCGACGAAGCGGCTGCTCGACCGGGCCCGGGCGAAGGGGCTGCCGGTCGTCTTCACCACGATCGGCTACGAGCCGAGCCTGAAGGACGGCGGCCTGTGGCTCCAGAAAATACCCTCGCTCGGCGACCTGCAGGTCGGGGGACGGTGGGTCGAGATCGACCCTCGCCTGGAGCCGCGCGAGGACGAGACGATCGTGCTCAAGAAGGGCGCGTCGGCCTTCTTCGGCACGAACCTGCCTTCGATCCTGATCTCCCAGGGCGTCGACTCGGTGATCCTCTGCGGCGCGACGACGAGCGGCTGTATCCGCGCGACGGCGATCGACCTGCTCCAGTACGGCTACCCGACGCTCGTCCCGCGCGAGTGCGTGGCCGACCGGGCGCAGGCGCCGCATGAGGCGAACCTGTTCGACATCCAGGCGAAGTACGCGGACGTCGTCTCGCTCGACGAGGTGCTGGACTACGTCGAGAGCGTCCAAGGGGCAGTCGGCGCGGGCGTGTGACGTACCGGGTCGCGCTCCTCCCCGGAGACGGGGTCGGCCCGGAGGTGATCGCCGAGGCGCGCCTGGCGGTCGACGCGCTCGGCCTCGAGATCGAGTGGACTGAGCTCCCCTGGGGCTCCGCCTACTGGCACGAGAACGGCCGGATGATGCCGGAGGACTGGCGCGGGGCGCTCGACGGCCACGCGGCGGTGCTGATGGGCGCGGTCGGCGATCCCTCGGTGCCCGACCACGTTTCGCTCTGGGGGCTGATCCTCGAGCTGCGGCAGCGGCTCGACCTCTGGGCGAACCTCCGGCCGGTGCGGCTGCTGGAGGGCATTCCCGGCCCGCTGGCCGGTCGCGGGCCTTCAGACGTCGACATGCTCTTCCTCCGGGAGAACACCGAGGGCGAATACTCCGGCGTCGGCGGTCGGGCCCACCAGGGCCTGCCCGCCGAGGTGGGAATCGAGACGAGCGTCTTCACCCGGTCGGGCGTCGAGCGGGTCGTCCGGCTCGCGTTCGAGCTGGCCACGCAGCGGCGCGGCGTGGTCACGAGCGCGACCAAGTCGAACGCCTCACGTTTCGGCTACGTCCTCTGGGACGAGGTCGCCGAGGAGGTCGCCGCAGCCTTCCCGGACGTGCGATACGAACGTGTGCTGGTGGACGCGCTGGCGGCGCGAATGGTGCGAGATCCCGGCAGTCTCGACGTCGTCGTCGCGTCGAACCTGTTCGGCGACATCCTCACCGACCTGGCGGCGGCGATCCAGGGCGGCATGGGCATGGCCGCGAGCGCCAACGTCGCTCCGGGTTCCGAGCAACCCGGCTTGTTCGAGCCGGTGCACGGATCCGCTCCCGACATCGCCGGTCACGGGACCGCGAACCCGGCGGGGGCGATCTGGAGCGCCACGCTCCTCCTCGATCACCTCGGCGAGCGGGAGGCGGCACGCACGCTGATGGCCGCGCTCGAGGATGTCTGCCGCGAAGGCCCGCGCACACGGGACGTCGGCGGCGAATCGACGACGCGCGACGTCGGCGAGGCGGTCGCCGCGCGGGTGGCCGAGCTCAGCGCACGACGCCGATGATCGCGCCGCCGGCGACGACGAGGACGCCGGCCGAGACGAGACGCGGCCCGATTCGCTCGCTGTGCCGTCCGATCATCAGCGCGGCGAAGAACACCGCCCACAACGACTGCGTCGCGTTCAGCGGCGCGACGATCGACACCCGCCCTCGGTCGAAGGCCTCGAGCAGGCTGGAGTAGGCGAGCCCGAGGAGGACGCCGGCGAGGGCGAAGGCGGGCAGCGCCGCGCGCAGGTGCGCGTGGAGCGCCGAGCGGCGCCGGATGAGCACATAGGCGAGAACGACGATGAAGGAGCCGAGCAGCGCGGCGGTCGAGGCGACGAGCGGCGGAGGGTGGTCTTCGCGAGCAGCCCAGCGGGCGACGTTGTCGCGGACGGCGAAGAGCGCGGCGCAAACGAGGGCCAGGACAGCGCCGAGGGCGCGGAAGTGCTCCGGCCGCGCCCGCTCGCGCACGAGCACCGCGCCGCCCGCGACCACCAGCACCGTCCCGAGCACAAGCGGCGGCTGGAACGGCTCGTCGAGCAGGGCGAGCGCGATCGCGACCGACATCAGCGGAGCGGTGCCGATCAGGATCGAGACGCGCGACGGGCCGATGTCCCGCACGGCGACGATGAAGAGGATCTGCGTCATGCCCGGAACCATCGCGCCGATCAGCAGGAACGGCCACAGGCTGCCGGGGTGCACGTCCCCGGTCGCGATCGACCGGCCGGCGAGCAGAGTCGCCGTCAGAACGCCGATGCCGGTGACGACCAGGGCACCGACCCCGGGATCGCCTCCGCGTTGCAGGCCCCGGCGGATCACGACGGCGAACGCCCCGAAGAGCACGCCGGCGAGCACCCCGAAGAGAACGGCTCCCACGGACTAGTCTCTGCTCGTGGCCGGGCGGAGGACGCTCACGGAGAAGATCATCTCCGAGCACCTCGCGAGCGTCGCGGACGAGGAGATCGAGCTACGGGTCGACCAGATCCTGCTCGAGGACGCGACGGGCACCATGGCTTGCCTCCAGTTCGAGCAGCTCGGCGTCGACCGGGTTGCGGTCGAGACCGTCTCCTACGTCGACCACAACGTGCTGCAGTTCGACAACAAGAATCCCGAGGACCACGCGTACCTGCGGAGCTGGGCAGCGCGGTACGGGGCGCTCTACTCACGGCCGGGCAACGGGATCTCCCACTACCTCCATCTGGAGCGGTTCGCGCGTCCCGGGCGGGTGCTCGTGGGCGCGGACAGCCACACGACGATGGCGGGCGCCCTCGGCGTGCTCGCGATCGGGGCAGGGGCGACGGAGGTCGCGGTCGCGATGGCCGGCAGCCCGTTCACCGTCGCGCGCCCGGTCGTCGTCGGGGTCGAGCTCCGCGGCGCGTTGCCGGCGTGGGTGCAGTCCAAGGACGTCGTCCTCGAGCTTCTTCGGCGGCGCAGCGTCCGCGGGGGCCGCGGGCGCATCTTCGAGTTCCACGGGGAGGGCGTCGCGACGCTGAGCGCGACCGACCGGGGAACCATCTGCAACATGGTCATGGAGACGGGCGCCACGACCGGGATCTTCCCCAGCGACGAACAGACGCGGACGTGGCTTGCGAACCAGGGACGGGTGGACGAGTTCGTCGAGTTGTCGGCCGACCCCGATGTCGCCTACGAGGAGCAGGAGACGATCGACCTGAGTGCCCTGGAGCCGCTGATCGCGCTGCCCTCGTCGCCCGACAATGTCGTGCCCGTGCGCGAGGTCGCCGGAACCCCGACGCGTCAGGTGTGTGTGGGCAGCTCCGTCAACTCCTCCTTCGAGGACCTCGCCGTCGTGGCAGCGGTGCTCCGGGACCGGTCGCTCCCCGCCGAGCTCGACCTCACGGTCACCCCGGGCTCCCGGCAGATCCTCGACCTGATCGTCCGGAGCGGCGTCTACTCGCAGTTGCTAGCGGCGGGAGCCCGGATTCTCGAGCCGGCATGCGGACCGTGCATCGGGATGGGCCAGGCGCCGGCCTCCGGCGCCGTTTCCGTGCGGACGTTCAACCGCAACTTCCCAGGCCGGAGCGGCACCCCCGGCGACCGGGTCTACCTGTGCTCGCCTGCGACGGCCGCTGCGACCGCGCTGAGGGGCGAGATCGCCGATCCGCGCGAGCTCGGCGAGCCGCCCGTGCTCGAGGTCCCACCCGGCGACCCCGACCTCGACGACCGGCAGATCGTCCACCCTCCGGCCGACCAGGGCGTCGTCGAGCTCGTGAAGGGAACGAACATCGTGCCCCCGCCGGCCCCGGCGCCGGTGCCCGACGTCGTGTCGGGACGCGTGCTGATCGTCGTCCCGGACGACGTCTCGACCGGCGACATGGCCCCCGACGGCGTGCTCGGCCTGGCGATCTGGTCGAACATCCCGGCCTGCGCCCGGTACATGTTCCGCCGCTTCGATCCCGACTTTGCCGCGCGCGCGGAGGCATGGGGCGGCGGCATCGTCGTCGGCGGGCACAACTACGGACAGGGTTCCTCGCGCGAGCAGGCGGCCTTCGCCGCGCTCCATCTCGGCGTCCGTGCGGTGGTCGCGAAGAGCTTCGCGCGGATCCACCGCACGAATCTGATCGCTCAGGCGATCCCGCCCCTCGTCCTCGTCGGCGAGCCGCGGGTCGAGGAAGGGGACGAGTGGCGGATCGACGGGCTGGCCGAAGCGGTACGCAGGGACGAGCCCGAAGTCGTCGCCGTCACGCCGCACGGCGACGTGCGACTCGGCCTCGAGCTGAGCAGGCGCGAGCGGGCGATCCTGCTCGCCGGCGGCCTGGTCGCCTACGCGCGCGAGAAGGCCTGAACCGCGTTCAGGATGATCTCGGCAGCGAGCGCTGCGTCCGCCGGGTCGGCCTGCTCGTCGGGGTGGTGGCTGATCCCGTCCTTGCACGGGACGAAGACCATGGCGGTCGGAACGCGGTCGGCGACGCACATCGTGTCGTGGGCGGCCCCCGAGTGCATCCGCATGTAGGGCTCCCCGGTCGAGACCGCGGCCTCCTCGAGGGCGTACACGATCCCGTCGTCCATCGGCGTCGCCGGGAGGCTCTGGCGCTCCCGGTACCCGGAGCTCATCCCGCGCTTCCGTGCCGCCTCCCCGACGAACGCTTCGATGTCCCGCGCCACGCCGTGGTACGCGTCGTCGTCGGGCCCGCGGATGTCGAGGGAGAAGCGGAGGCGCGCGGCGATCGCGTTGATGATCCCCGGGTCGACGTCGATCTCGCCGACCGTGCCGACCGTGCCCTTCCCTGCAGCGCGCGCGAGTCGCTCGAGCTCCAGCACGCTCTCGGCGAGCGGCAGGGTCGGATCGAGCCGGAAGTCCATCGGCGTGGCCCCCGCGTGATCGCCGCGGCCCGTGATGGTGACGTCGGCGTGCACGTAGCCGGCGATCGCGGTGACGAGGCCGATCCGGTTGCCGGTGTCCTGCAGCACCCGCGCCTGCTCGATGTGCATCTCGATCCAGCCGGTCAGGTCGTCGATCACGTGCGCGCAGTCCCGCCAGCGCTCCGGCTCGTACCCCGCCTCCTGCGCGTGTTCCCAGAAGCTGCGCCCGTCGTCGATCGCCCGGAAGCGCTCCTTCAGGTCCTCCTCGGTGACGCGCTGAGCCATGATCCGGCTGCCGAGCAGCATCTGACCGAAGCCCGACCCTTCCTCCTCGAGCCAGGAGATCAGCTGCAGCGGCAGGCCGTGGCCGAGCTCCTCGTTCAGGCGACAGACCTCGAGCGCGGTGACGACCCCCATCGTCCCGTCGTACTTGCCCCCGTTCCGGTTCGAGTCGCAGTGCGAGCCGATGCCGAACACCGCCTCGCCCTTCGGGCGGTTCCGGGCGAAGAGCGTCCCGACGGGGTCCTCCTCGACGGAGAAGCCGAGCGCCTCCAGCTCCCGGGTGAAGTAGGCGAGCGTGTTCCGGTACACGCCGGTGTACGCGTACCGGCGAATCGCCTCGTCCGTGAGGGTGTAGTCGGAGCCGGAGAGCGTCTCGATGTCGCGCTCGATCCGCTGTGCGCTCCGGTCCCGGTCCATCGAACCTGGACTCTAGACCTTGCGGAGCGAGAGGTCGTAGAGTCGTCCCTGTGGCGGAGAGTTGGCGTAACCGCAAGACGCTGATCCTCAGCTGGTCGGACATGGTCGGGCTTCTGACCCCGGCCGAGTACGTCGACTGCGTCGAGCACGCCTTCCGTATGCACGGGCTCGGGCGCGTCTACATGGAACCGAAGGGCCACATCGTCCTCGACCGCTACCGCGGTGAATGGGAGGTGATGCCCTCGTACATCGAGGAGCCGGAGGCCGCCGCCTGCAAATGGGTCTCGATCCGTGAAGAGAATGCGAACTACGACCTGCCCGCCGTCTTCTCGATCCTCATCTACACGCATCCGGAGACCGGGTTTCCGCTCGCCATCTGCGACGGCTCCTTCCACACCCTGATGCGTACCGGCGCCTCGGCGGCCGTGTCCGCGAGATGGCTCGCCCGGAAGGACTCGAAGGTACTGGCGATCCTCGGCAGCGGCCTGGTGGGGCGGGGGACGCTGGCGACGTGCGACACGGTGTTCGAGTGGGACGACGTGCGGATCTGGAGCCGGACCCGGGAGTCCGTCGACCGCTATCTGGCGGAGGAGGCGCCGAAGTACCCGCACCTGCGGATCACCGGCACCACCGACGTCCGTTCCGCGGTCGACGGGGCAGACGTGATCGTCACCGGGACGCACGCGAGGAAGTGGATCGTCGACGACGCCTGGGTGAAGGACGGCGCGCACATCGCCGCGCTGGGCGCCGACCTGAAGGGCGAGCAGGAGATCGACCCGCGCACGCTCCAGCGCGGGCGGGTCTTCGTCGACGACATCCGGCAGTGCCGCGACGACGGGGAGATCAACGTCCCGCTCTCGGAAGGGCTGATCACCGAGGACGACGTCGCCGGCGAGATCGGGAAGGTGATTTGCGGGGAGCTCGAGGGCAGGCAGTCGGACGAGCAGGTGACGGTGTTCGACTCGACCGGCATCGCCCTCCAGGACTCGGCCACGGTGCCGCTCGAGTACGAGCGCGCGGTCGCGCGCGGCGTCGGCGTCGAGAAGAAGATGATCTCGACGTGAGCTACGCAGGGATCAGCTTCGAGGCGGACATGACGGCGGAGCAGGCCGACGAGCTCGCCCGGCTGATGGAGGAGGGACGGGCGACCCGCCCGGAGGGCGTCGTCACCGCGCTGCTCGAGTACGTCGACGGTCACGGCCGGTTGATCGCCGTGTGGCGCGACGCCGAGACGCTCGAGCGCTACCTCGCCGAGGCCGAGGTGCCGCGCGGTATGGAGCTGATGCGCAAGATCGGGCTCGAGCCCAAGGTGTGCAGGTTCGACGTCCTCGATCTCGGCTAGACGGATCGGGGCACGAGTTGCTCCCCGCGCCGGAGGCGTTCGAGCCCGCCCATTCCCCAGTGGCTCGCGCCGTCGTGGGCAAGTAATGACGGGACACCTCGGACACCCGCGGCTTGGGCCTCTGCTCGGATCGCCGCGATCGATGCGAACCGCTCGGGGTCGTAGGCGGCCGCGACGGTGGCGTCGGGGTCGAGGCCTGCACGCTCCGCGGCGCGGATGAGCTCGGCATCTGTGGCGATGTCCTCGCCCTCGCAGAAGAACGCCTCGTAGAGCGCATGCTTGAAGTCCCGGAGCTTGCCCTGTTCGCCCGCCCAGAGGCAGGCCCCCAGCGGAAGCGTCGACCGGGGCTGGTACCGGGGCAGGTGGATCTCGACTCCCATGGCCTGCGCCCTCGCGTACACGTTCCGCGTCCAGTCGACCCGCAGGTGGTCGCCTCGCACTTCGAGCAGCGGCCGCGGGGCAGGCCGGAGCTCGAACGGCAGCCACTCGACCTCGACCTCGCCCGCGTCCTCGGCCGCCTCGATGACGTGGGATTCCATGTACGAGTACGGGCAGACGACGTCGTAGTAGAAGCGGACGCTGGCCATCCGAATGTCAGACTATTAGACTCGCCCGGTGACGAGAGTCGCGGTTGCCCAGCTCGATCCACAACTCGGCGAGCCGGAGCGGAACCTCGAGGTGTGCCTGGGACGGCTCGACGAGGCGGCGGCCGCCGGCGCCGAGTTGCTCGTCCTACCCGAGTGCGCGATCCCCGGCTACATGTTCGACAGCCTGGAGGAGGGAATGGCGTTCGCCGAGGAGGTGCCCGGGCCGTCCGTCGAGACGCTCGAGCGGGAGTGCGCGCGCCTGGGGATGTACGCGGTCTGCGGGCTGCTCGAGCGCGACGGCGACCGGCTCCGCAACGCCGCCGTGCTTGTCGCGCCCGAGGGGCTGGTCGGCACCTACTGGAAGACCCATCTGCCGTTCCTCGGGGTCGACCGCTTCACCACCCCCGGCGACGAGCTCCACGTGTGGGACACCGCGCTCGGCCGGATCGGCGTCGAAATCTGCTACGACCTCCGCTTCCCCGAGGTGACGCGGACGCTCGCGCTCCACGGTGCCGACCTGGTCGCCCATCCGACGAACTTCCCGATTGCGGCGAAGGTGCAGACGG
The DNA here is from genome assembly GCA_046723985.1 of Actinomycetota bacterium. Classification (GTDB taxonomy): domain Bacteria; phylum Actinomycetota; class Thermoleophilia; order Gaiellales; family Gaiellaceae; genus DATBLE01. The sequence goes on from JBKOVQ010000213.1 coordinate 9,877, forward strand.
AGGTGATCACCCTCGCACGGGCGGCGGAGAACCGCATCTACCTGCTGACCGCGAACCGGGTCGGAAAGGAGCGGTGGGGCGAGTTCTGCGGGCACAGCCAGATCGTCGACCCGTACGGCGTCCGCCTCGCCGAGGCCGACCCGACCGAGGAGACGCTCCTCGTCGGCGAGGTCGATCTCGAGAAGGCCAGGGACAAGGACTACGTGATTCCGGGCGAGTACGAGCTCTACCTGTTCGGCCACCGACGGCCGGAGCTGTACGGCGCGCTCGTCGAGGAGCACAGCCCGGTCGAAGCCTGAGACAAGAGAGGAGCCCAACGATGGCCAAGGTCAAGGAGACCTTCACGTGGGAGGCGCTGCACGAGCGGGACGGGCTGAGGGTGTCGAAGAGCCCCTGGGGCCCGGACGATGAGATCGGTCGGCTGAACTGGATCACTCGAGACACCAACCGTGCGATCCTCGAGCACCTCGACGGCTCGCACGTGTTCGACCTCAACGTCGAGTACTTCATCGGGATGCCATCCTGGTCCGCTGCCGGCGACCCGCCGTACGGGATCTGGATGACGCACACGCCCCAGGGCTCGATAAACGACAACCTCACCGGGCTCGGAGCCGCGACCCACGAGAGGTACTCGTACTGCGGCGACTCGATCCACCTGTATACGCACTGCGGCACTCACGTCGACACGCTCAACCATCTCGGCCACGACGGGATGTTCTGGAACGGCTGGACGGCGGACAAGGATCTCGGTAGCCGGATGTGGAACAAGGGCGGCCTCGAGAAGTATCCGCCGATCATCGCCCGTGGAGTCCTCCTTGACGTAGCCGGCATGCACGGGGTCGACCAGCTCGAGGCCGGCTACCAGATCACGCCGCAGGATCTTCAGGACACGATCGCGAAGCAGGGCGTCGAGCTGCGCGAGATGGACGTCGTGCTGGTGCGAACGGGCCGGATGCGGGCCTGGCCGGACTTCGACGGATATCTCCAGCGCTCGCCGGGAATCAATTTGCCCTCGGCCAAGTGGCTATGCGAGGAGGCCGGCGCGATGTGCATCGCCGGTGACACGATCGGCCTCGAGGTGATGCCGTGGGACGAGCCTGACGCGTTCCTACCTGTGCATTGCTACATGTTCGCGACCGCGGGCGCCCAGATCATCGAAGTCGTGGACATGGAGGAGATCGCCGCCGAGAAGCAGCACGAGTTCGCGTTCCTGTGCTTCCCGCTCAAGCTGCGGGGCGCGACCGGCGCGCCCTCTCCCTGCTACGCGGTTCCGCTGAAGGGCTAGACGGCCTCGAACACGTCGAGCGGCAGCAGTGCCGACACGACGGGATAGGGCACGTCCACGACCTCGGAGACACGGAGATCGACCGTGGCGCTGCACAGCGCGTAGGCGGCCGGACGCGCGAAGCCGTACGTACGCTCGAGATGGTCGATCATCTCGAGCAGCGCCTCCCGGGCGGCCGCGTTCAGATCCATCCCGACCTCGACCGGAATGCCCGTGGTGGCGAACGAGCGCCGCGCAGGGCGCCCCGGCGTCTCGAACGTGGGGAAGCGTGTACGGTGCGCGCCGCCTTCCACCAGCCCGAACCGGACGGTGACGGCGCCGGCGACTTCGATCGCCGTCCCGCAGACTTCGCCGTCGCCCTGGGCGAAGTGGAGGTCGCCCACCGAGAACAGCGCCCCAGGGACGTCGATCGGCAGCCAGAGCCTGCTGCCGGCGACGAGCTGCCGGACGTCGAGGTTCCCCCCGATCTCCCGCGGCGGAATCGTCCGCAAACCGTCCGCCGCCTGCGGCGGCTTCGCCCTCTCGGGCATGGAGTCGGCGACCGGCTGCCCCCGGTCCCGCAGCGACTCCTCGCGCCGCCGGAGCGCCTCGAGGCGCTCGTGTGACGGGGCGACGCCGATCACCCCGGCGAACGCCTCCTCCGGTACGGCCACACCGGGGAGCTCGGCCGAGCGGGCCAATCCGTTTGCAATCTCCCACTTGACCAGGTGCGGGTCGGGGAAGACGTCGGCGAGGTAGCCGAACCCGGGGATGACGGCGGTCGTGCCGAAGTCGGCCGTCTCATAGGCGAGCAGCTCGACCTCGAGCACGTCGCCGGGCTGCGCTCCGGTCACGCGGACCGGCCCGGTCAGCGGATGGCCGAGGCCCAGGTCGAGCCGTCCCGCATCGGCGTGGGAGCTGTCGCGGGTGAGTTGGCCGTCGAGGCCGTCCTCGGCCTCGAGCCGGATCTCCTCTCCGGGAGCGACCTCGGCGATCGGCTCGAGGGCGGGGTGCCAGCGGTTGTGCATCAGAGGAGCCCTCGCACTCGTTCGGCGGCGAGCCTGCAGGCGCCAGCGTCGGCCTCGCTCCACGCCCGGGGCTCGCCGAGCTTGTGCAGCGAGACGATCGCCGTGAGCCGTTCCTCGACGAAGATCGGAGTGACGATCTGCGCGGCCAGTCCCCCGTAGGCGTCGAGCATGCACTGGAACGCGGGGTCGTCGGACGCAGTGCGGCTGTCCGCCTGGACCACCTGCTCTCCCTGCCGGAGCCGCGCAACCACCGGCTGCGTCCGCAGATCGACGGTCCGCTCGCCACGCAGGGAGTCGATGCCGGAGCCGAGCGCCTCGTCCGTCACGGGGAAGGCGTAGTCGCCCGGGACATCCCGCCGCAGCGTGACCCGGTCGGCGCCGAGCGCCGTGCGCAGCTTCTCGAGCACGGAGGCGATCGTCTCGGTCTGCCCGCCGGCGGCTGCCACCGGCCTATCCTAGGCTCGCTCGAGCGCGCGGACGAGGGCGCTGACCGACTCGTTGAAGGGCGCCTGCACTCCGACGAGCCGCCCGGCGCGGGGGACCGCGCCGTTGATGAAGTCCACCTCGGTCCGCCTGCCGGCTTCCAGGTCGAGGAGCATGGACGGCTTCGCACCGGGGATTGCGAGGCCGAACTCGCGTGCATACGCGACCGGATCGTCGAACCCGAGCTCGATCCCCAGCTTCTGGGCGACCTCGAACGCCTCGACCGCGCAGTGCGATGCGACCGACCAGGCAGCATCGTCGGCGATCACCTCGCCGATCGTCCGGCCGAGGATGGTGCACGTCCCGCTGAATGCGGCGTTGCAGACGAGCTTCTCCCACACCAGCGGGCCGACATCGTCGTAGGTGCGGACCGTGAAGCCGGCGTCTCGCCAGACCTTGGCGACCGCCTCGATCCTCGGCGTGACCGGCCCGGCGCGCTCGCCCAGGCGGACGAGCTCGAAGCCGTTGTGGTGGACGTGCCCCGGTGAGATCACCGAGGCCCCGAACCCGCCGGCGACGCCGACCGCCACCCGCTCCTCGCCGAGCACGCTCGCCGCGGCATCCGGTCCGCCGAGGCCGTTCTGGATCGAGAGGACGAGCGTGCTCTCGCCCACCAACGGACGTGCCTCCTCGGCGGCCGCCGCCACGTCCATCGCCTTGGTCGCGATGACGACCAGTTCGGCCTCGCCCGGCTCGGCCGCATCGGTGGTGGCCTGGATCCTGACGACCCGGTCGCCACTCGCCCCCTGGACGCGCAGGCCCCGCTCGCGGATCGCATCGACGTGCTCAGCCCACCGGTCGACGGCCCAGACCTCATGGCCGGCGCTCCCGAGCAGGCCGGCGTACACCGATCCCATTGCGCCGGCACCGACGACGGCGATCTTCACGTGAGCTCCGGTGCCCGCACAGCTGCGATCATCCTCCGATGGTAGGAGTCGCGCTCTTCTGGCAGCGGGCCTGAGCGTCCTGCTCCGCGGCCAGGGAGTTCCTTGGCGAGCACGAGGTCGCATACGAGTCGCTGGACGTCCAGGACGGCGGCGAGGGCGCTCGCCGCTGGGCGGAAGCCGGCCGCCCTGTCGTGCCCACGATCGTCGTCGACGGCAGGGCGACGCCGCTCCTGCACGTGTCCCAGCTGGCCGCCGCCCTTGGACCCGCGGCGGCGGACGCCTCGCCTGCCAGCCGCCTCGCGCTCCAGACGGTCCCGATTCTCGAGTCGTGGCTCGACTCGGTGCGGACGCTCGACTTCGAGCTGCTGACCGCGCCCACGGCCTCCCGCGGCCGCAGCCTGCGTAACCTGACGGTCAACGTCTTCCATCCGTTCGAGCTCATGCCGTCAGCCTGGGCCACGTCCGTCTTTCCATGGGAGCCCGAGCGCGACGACGAGCGCGAGGCTCTGCTGGCGAGCGCCGCGGACGTCGCCGCCTTCGCGGAACGAACGCTGATCGAGTGGACGGGCTTCGTGCGCGCGGAGGGGAGCGCGCTCGACGCGCGCGACCCGCTCGTCTCCTCCCCGCGGGGGGACGTGCGCTTCTCGGCCCTCGTCGACTCCCAGCTGCGCCACGCGCAGTTCCACCACGACCAGCTCGTCGATTTCCTCCGCGACCGCGCCGTCAGCACCTGAGGCCCGCCGCTCGTGCGGCGGCACGCGCGCGGTCGCGGCTGTCGAGGAAACGCGCCATTGCCCGAAAGGCTCCCCGCGTGTCCGCCGCGAGCGCACGCCGCCGGGTCTCTTCGAGGTCGCGAACCGACTGGTCGCTCAGCTCGAAGCGATCAGGAGCAGCGCCCCGCCCGCCAGTACTCGCCGGTGCATGCTAGAACCGCGCCGGGTCGAGCGGGGCCAGATCGTGGTCGGCCGGTTCTCCGGCGATGACCTGCGCGACGAGTCGGGCGGTCACCGGCGCGAGTGCGACCCCTTTCATTGCATGCCCGGTGGCGACGACGGTTCTGCCGAGCCGGCCGATCGCCGGCAGGCCGTCCGGAAGGCACGGCCGCAGACCTGCCCAGGTCTCGAGCACCGGCCGGCGGCGGAGGCCTCGGAACCACGCTCGCCGCCCGTGCGGATCGCGTTCACGCGCAGCTCCGAGATCGACAGATCGAGGCCGGCGAGCTCGAGCGTGCCGGAGAGGCGGAGCCGCTCGGGAAACGGCGTCGCGATCGTCCACGTCTCCTGGATCCAGGCGGGGATCCGGGGGTCCTCGTCGGTTCGCTGGAAGTCGAGGTGGTAGCCCTTCCCTCCCTCGAGCGGGAGCCGCACGAGCTGCCTCGACCAGGCGCCGGCGGCGACGACGACGGTCTCGGCGGCCAGTTCGCCGAGCGAGCGGACGTCCGCGCCGGTACGGATCTCCGCCCCAGCCTCGACTGCCGCGCGTCCCACCGCCTCGACGAATCGCTTCGGCTCGACACGCCCTTCCGTCGGATACCTGACCGAGCCTGCGATCGGTCCGACGAGCGCCGGCTCGACCTCTCGGGTGCCGTCGCCGTCGAATACATCGAACGGAAGCCCCGAACGCGCGGCGTGGCGCATCTCGGCCTCGAGCCCCTCCTGCGTCGCGTACACGTTCAGCGTGCCGGTGCGCTCGAAGCTCGTGCACAGGTCCGCCCCGAGCTTTGCGTGCAGCTCCAGGCTCGCCAGCGACAGCTCGCGGATGACGCGCGCCCCCTGCTCGGGATGACGGGAGGCGAGCGTGAACCGCGCGAGCCAGGGCAGCACCGCCGGCCGCGGCCGAAGGTAGAACGGGCTGTCCCGCTTCCACATCCAGCGCAGCCCGTTGCGCAGTGAGGCCGGGTTGGCGATCGGCGTCGAGTGGCTCGGGGAGACGAGCCCCGCATTCCCGGCCGAGCAGCCCGAGGCGAGCGCAGGCCCGCGCTCGTAGAGCGTCACGCAGGCGCCGCGGCGAGCGAGTTCGAGAGCACAGCAGGCACCGATCGCGCCGCCGCCGACGATCGCCACGTCTGCTGGCATCGGTTTATTGTTGCCGCGGGGAGGTACCGTCGAGCGATTGGAGGTCGGCATGGCCGGTGTGGAAGCCAAGAGCATGGACGCCCCGGACGAGGTCCGGACGCCCGACAAGACGAGGGTCGACGTCGTGACGGTCGGCGCGAGCGAGGTGGGGCGCTTCACCTTCCAGCCCGGCTGGCGCTGGTCGGAGTGCATCAAGCCGGTCGTAGGCACGGACAGCTGCCAGGCGGAGCACCTCGGCTATGCGATCGCCGGACGCATGCACGTCGAGCACGAGGACGGGACGACAATGGAGATCGGGCCGGGGGATGCCTACGTCATTGCACCGGGCCACGACGCATGGGTCCTCGGCGACGAGGAGTTCGTCGGCGTCGAGTTCAAGAGTGCGGCAGAGTACGCCAAGGGGTAGTCCCGTGCCGCTCGAGCCCTCCCGCACCGTCGCGGAGCTGCGTGAGCTCCAGGACCTGACCGGCGACGAGAACGGCGCCCAGCGCGTCGCCTGGACCGACACGTGGGCGACGGCGCGGGAGTGGCTCCGCGGCAAGCTCGACGGTGTCCCGGTCGCCGAGCAGATCGACGAGGCCGGGAACCAGTGGTTCACGCTCGCCGGCGCGTCCGACCGTGCGCTCCTGATCGGCGGCCACATCGACTCGGTCCCGAACGGCGGCTGGCTCGACGGCTGTCTCAACGTCCTCGCCGGCGTCGAGGTGCTGCGCCGGATCGCCGACGAGGAGGCGCCGCCGCTGACCGTCCGCCTCGTGAACTGGGCCGACGAGGAGGGTGCGCGCTTCGGCCGCTCGCTCTTCGGGTCGAGTGCCGCCGCCGGCTCCATGCGCGACCAGGACGAGCTGCGGCAGCTCACCGACCGCGACGGCGTCTCGCTGCCCGACGCACTGGCCGCCCACGGCGTCGATCTCGACCGGGCCGCCGACGCCCGCGCCCAGCTGGAGAACGCAGCCGCCTACCTCGAGCTCCACATCGAGCAGGGGCCGGTGCTCGAGTCGCTCGATCTGCCGCTCGGGGTCGTACTCGGCACGTTCGGCGTCGAGCGCCACCGAGTCACCTGGACCGGCCAGGCCGCCCATGCCGGCTCGACGCCGATGGACAAGCGCCGCGACGCGCTCGCCGGCGCGGCGAAGCTCGCGCTCGACATCCGCCGGATCGCCGCCGAGACGGGTGACGGCGCGGTCTGCACGAGCGGCGGCGTCGTCTGCCGGCCGGGGATCGTCACCTCGGTGGTCGAAACCGCGGAGCAGCTCCTCGACCAGCGGCACCTCGACGCCGGCAAGCTCGCCGCGATGCTGGCCGAGGCAAAGCGCGCATCGGATGCGTTCGCGGCCGAGGAGCGCATCGACGTCGCCTGGGAGCGGATCTGGAACATCGAGCCGATCCTGTTCGACGATGCCCTGATCGAGCTCGCCGACGAGGCGGTCGCGGAGGTGGCCGGAACCTCGCACCGGCTCCCGAGCGGGCCGCTCCACGATGCCGCCGAGGTCTCCCGCGCCGAAGTTCCGACGGTGATGGTGTTCGTCCAGAGCCTGCGCGGCCTGTCGCACACGAAGCTCGAGGACACGAAGCCCGAGCACCTGGAGCTCGCGGTCAGCGCGCTCGACCGGCTCGCGGCGAAGGTGCTCGCCGCGGTTTAACCGAACGCGAACATCGGTCTCAGGCTGCTCTCAGCTTCGACGGGCACGGTATACCCGCCAAACGACGACGCCGGGCCCTTCCTCACTCCATCCTCCGACACCCCGGCGTTTGCAGTAACCGGCCGCCGCGGCCGCCTCCCGTCAACGAGCCCCCGCGGCGGCCGGGCCTTTTGGTCTGTGCGCCCAGGCTCGGTCGCCTGGGCGCGGCGTCAACTACCGAACGGCGCGGCGACGCTCGAGCCGTCTATCCTCATCCAGCCATGCTGTTCGGCGTCACCGTGCTTCCCGACCCGCCGTGGCAGCGGCTCGTCGAGCTGATGCAGCTCGCCGAGCAGAACGGCTTCGACCACGGCTGGACGTACGACTCGCACGTCCTCTGGCAGGAGCCGTACCCGCTGCTGACGCTCGCCGCGATGAACACGGAGCGGCTGCACCTCGGGCTCAACGTGACCAACCCCGGTACCCGCGAGCCGACCGTGACCGCGAGTGCGTTCGCCACGCTCCAGGACGTCTCCAACGGGCGCATGATCGTGGGCATCGGACGCGGCGACTCGTCGCGCCGCGTGATCGGCCAGCAGCCCGTGAAGGTCACGGAGTTCGAGGCCGCCTGCCGGATGATGCGCGATCTGATGAACGGACGGCAGGTGGAGTGGAACGGGACGGAGATCGAGCTGAAGTGGGCGCAGGGCAGGGCGCCGATCCCGCTCTACGTCGCCGGGTACGGACCCCGCGTGCTGGCGATCGCCGGCCGCGTCGCCGACGGCGTGATCATCCAGCTCGCCGATCCGGACATCGTCGAGTGGATCGTCGGGCAGGTGCGCCGCTCGGCCGAGAAGGCCGGCCGCGATCCGGCCGAGGTGAAGGTGATGGCGTGCGCCCCCGCGGTGGTCGGCGACGACGTCCCCGCCGGCTGCGAGCAGGTGCGCTGGTTCCCGGCGATGGTCTCGAACCACGTCTTCGACGTCATCTCCAAGCACGACCCGGCCGACCTGCCGCCCGCGCTCACCGAGTACGTGTTGCGGATGCAGCGCGAGACGTACGACTACGCCGAGCACAGCCGTGTCGGCGCGAAGCACGGCGAGCAGATCGCGGACGAGACCTGCGAGCGGTTCTGCATCCTCGGCCCGCCTGAGGCCCACGTCGAGAAGCTCCGGCGGCTCGAGGCGGCCGGCGTCGACCAGTGGAACATCTACCTGATGACCGAGGGCCAGGAGGAGACGCTCGAGGCGTACGGTCGGGAGATCGTCCCGGCGCTGAATCCGTGAGCCGGCTCGTGCCCCGCACGGGGTGCGGCCGGGCCGGTTGTCGCGCGCTGGCGGGCTTTGCCCGGCGGCGCCGCAAGCTAATCCGCAACGCCCCAAACGCCGATACCTCGCGTATGTCGGTGGCGTCTGCCTCTTCGGTCGCCGGCGAGCGCGCCTGGAGAAGGGCGAGAAAGGCCTGGCTGACCGCGGCGATCGTCGGAATCTCGGTCTTTGTCGCGTACACGCTGTTCTCGAACAGCAACGGGCTGGACCACTTCTTCAACTGGTACTGGTACAACGGCCTGATCCTGCTGGCGACGGCCGCGGTTGTCGTCCGCGCCGTCACCGCGCGGTCTGAGCGGGGCGCATGGATTGCGTTCGCGGTCGGCGCGGTGTCATGGGCGGTGGGCGAGCTCGTGTTCGACTTCGTCTACGGCGGGAACCCCCCGTACCCCTCCGTCGCCGACGCCTTCTACCTGGTCTTCTACCCGGCCTGCTACGTCGCGATGCTGATGCTCGTCCGATACCGGGTCTCGGAGCTCGACCGAACGGTCTGGTTCGACGGCGTCATGGCTGCGCTCGCTGCGGCGGCCCTCGGGTCCGCGGTGCTCTTCGAGGTCGTCCTCCGAGACACCGGCGGCAGCGCCGACGTGATCGTCACCAATCTCGCCTACCCGCTCGGAGACGTTCTGCTGCTGTCGGCGGTTGTCGGCATCTTCGCGCTGACCGGCTGGAAGCCCGACCGCACCTGGGGGCTGATCGGCGCCGCGCTCCTGGCCATCACCGTTGCCGACGCGGTCTTCCTCTTCGAGACGGCTGCCGGTACCTACCACGAGGGCACCATCGTCGATGCCCTCTGGCCCGCGTCGATGCTGCTGCTCGGGGCGGCGGTCTGGCAGCAGCCGCGGCGGACCGAGGTCCCGCTCGACGGGCGCCCGCTCCTCGCCAACTCGGTCGTCTGCGGTGCGATCGGTCTGCTGATCCTCGTCTACGACCACTTCCACCGGGTCAACTTCCTCGCGCTCTGCCTCGCGGGGTTGACGATCGGGGCGGTCACCGTCCGCCTGGGCCTCACCTTCCGCGACAACGCCCGGATCTTGGGCCTGCTCCGCATCCAGGCGGTGACGGACTCCCTCACGGGACTCGGCAACCGGCGGCAGCTGGTGGAGGATCTCGACCGGGCGCTCGTGGACGGTGTCGACTCCCCGACCCGGCTGCTGTCGATCTACGACCTCGACGGCTTCAAGCTCTACAACGACTCCTTCGGCCATCCCGCCGGGGATGCGCTCCTCATCCGCCTCGCCTCCACGCTCGCCGAGGTCGTCGCCCCGAACGGGTCCTGCTACCGGCTCGGCGGAGACGAGTTCTGCGTCCTCGCCGAGGTGCCGCGAGGTTCGGAGGAAGCCTTCCTCGCGGCGACTGCATTCGCGCTGTCGGAGTCGGGCCAGGGCTTCAGCGTCACGAGCTCGCTCGGGGCGGTTCAGCTGCCGCTGGAGGCCTGGACCGCGACGGATGCTCTGCGGCTCGCCGACCAGCGCCTGTACGTCCAGAAGCGTGCTCGCTCGGGCCAGCGAGGACGTCCACACGAGATGCTGCTCCAGGCGCTCTACGAGCGCGCACCCGGGCTCCGCGACCACGTCGGCGAGGTCCTGGAAATGACCACCGAGGTCGGCCGGGCATTTGGCCTGCGCGGAGACCAGCTCGAAGAGCTGCGCCTCGCCGCGCGCCTCCATGATGTCGGCAAGCTGGCGATCCCCGACGCCGTCCTGCAGAAGCCGGGTCCGCTCGACGTCCACGAGTGGGACTTCATCAAGCAGCACACCGTGATGGGCGAGCGCATCCTCGTTGCTTCACCCGGCTGGAGCGGTGTGGGGGCCATCGTCCGGGCGACACACGAGCGTTGGGACGGAACCGGCTATCCAGACGGGCTGGGCGGGGACGCGGTCCCACTGGCCGCCCGCATCATCGCCGTCTGCGATGCGTACTCGGCGATGACCTCACGGCGGCCTTACCGGCTCCCCGTCACACGCGAGCAGGCGATTGCCGAGCTCCAACGCTGCGCGGGGACGCAGTTCGACCCAGAGGTGGTCGAAATTTTCTGCGCGATCGAGGAGCGCGCCGAAACCGAACGGCATCGCGGCGCCGCCTAACCCGCGCAGCGTCTACGTCAGATCCGCGACGACCTCGGCGGCTGCACGCTCGCCGGTCTCGACCGCGCCGTTCAGGTAGCCCTGGAAGTCGATCGACGTATGCTCGCCGGCAAAGTGGCAGTTGCCCTGCTGCTCGCGCTCGGCGCCGGCGAACTTCGTGTACTGCCCTACCTTCCAGTACGAGTACGAGCCCAGCGTCCACGGATAAGCCTTCCAGAAGTCGAGCGTGGCCAGCCCGTTCCACTGCTCCTTGATCCCGGGCAGGACAGGCTCGAGCTGGTCGAGGAACTTCTTCGCCCGCTGTTGAACCGTCCCCGAGCCGAAGCTGGCCCCGATCTTCCCCCCCGTATAGTCGACGAGGATCCCGGCCGTCCCCGGCTGGCCGCGCGTCACGTCCCAAGTGCTCTGGTAGCCGGTGTCGGAGTACGTCGAGCCGTTCGAGCCCAGCTGTGCTTCCCATAGCCGCGTCCCGAACTGCAGGTGCAGCTTCGAGTTCGTTCCCATCTGGAGCTCCTGGATTGCCGTTTGCTTGAGCTGCGAGAACCCTGCAGCCGAGTAGTCGACCAAGCGTAGGAGCGAGAACGGCAGCGCCAACACGACCTTGTCGGCGGTGACGGTTCTGGTCGCCGAGCCCTCCCGGAACGTCAGCTGCAACCGCCCGCCCGAAGTGAGCGCGATCGCGGTCAGGACTGAGCCGGTGGTCAGCTGCGTGTCGACCAGCGCCGCCAGGCTCGTCGCCACCTGGTCGTTCCCGCCGACGACGTGGTAGCGCTCGTCCGAGGCTCCGAAGAGCGCGAGCGTGCCGCCGGTGGCGTACCCGAGCAGGTAGACGAGGTTGAGCGCGCTCTGGACGCTCGACTCCGCGCCGTACTCGATGATGTAGGCGACGTCGAGCAGTTGGCCGAGCTTCGAGGCCATCCCGCCCGGGACGCTCTCCTCGATCCAGTCGATGATCGACATGTGGTCGAGCTCGTAGCCGCGCTGGGTGTAGCTGTTGTAGAGCGTCGGGTAGCTTGCCGCACTCAGGTCCTTCTGGAGCTTCGGCTTCACGGCCTGGAAGTCGTTCGTCGCCTCCGCCACCGAGTAGAAGGTGCCGTCGAAGTAGTACGTCTCCTCCGTCCCGTGCGTCTCTGCTGCGATCAGGTCGACGGTCGTCAGCCCCAGCTCCTTGACGAGGTTGCGGAGCTCGCGATGGCCCGTGTCGATCAGCTCGCCGCCGTGTTCAGCGATCTGGCCCTGTTGGAAGGCACCGCGGATCGTCCAGCACCGTCCGCCGACGCGGCTCGACGCCTCGTGCACCTCGGCGACGTAGCCGGCCTGCTTCAGCCGGTAGGCGCACGTCAGGCCGGCGAGGCCGGCTCCGACGACGACGATCTTCGGCTGCGCCGCGCCGCGAGCGGCAGGCGCGAAGCGGCCGAACGCGCTCGCCCCCAGGGCGGCGACGCCGGCCGTCTGGAGCAGGCGCTTGCGATCGAGCCGGTTCTCTCCCTCTGCGGCGGCCTTCTGGAGCTGCGAGGCGAGCGGGGTTCTGGCCATGGTCTCTCCTTCTGCGGGTCGTCCTCAGGCGGAACGATAGGCGCAGTCCCAGCTGCGGGCAACCGGGCTAGCATCACCGACGATGCGCTGCCTCGCAGCCTGCACGCTCGCCGCGGTCGTCCTCTCCGCAGGAGCGGCGCTCGGGGCAAGAGGGACCCCCCGCCTGCCCGCCGCCGAGGGCCGTCTGAACCTCGTTGCCTTTCCCGGCTACGCGGAGGCGGGCGGCGACGACCCGCGGGTCAACTGGGTCACGCCGTTCGTCCAGCGAACGGGCTGCAAGGTCCATGTCCGCACAGTGCACAGCTCGACCGAGCTGCTCGACGGGGTCGACGGCGGCGGCTACGACGGGGTCGCGGCGTTCGGGGACGTCACGCAGGTGCTGACCGGCGGTCGGGAGGCACAGCCGATCGACACCGGCCTGATCCCGAATTACGACAACGTCTACCCGGTGCTGAAGACCTTGCCGCAGAATCTCGAGCGCGGACGGGTTGTCGGCATCCCCCACGGCCGCGGGCCCGACCTGCTGCTCTGGCGCACCGACCTCGTGCGCCCGGCTCCGGCGAGCTGGGCCGTGCTCGACGACCCGCGGTACGCGGGCCGGATCGGGC